>CALIIP010000251.1 GCA_938018045.1 uncultured Flavobacteriaceae bacterium | reverse complement strand
ATGCAAGCAAGGCCAGTTCTCTGGACTGGCGAAAATAGTTTGCAAAGTATTCGAACTTTTTTGGACGGATACTCACTCGCGCTTAATGAGTATAAAATTCCTAATAAATCAGATGATGTGGAATTAAATTTCCACAACTGGATTGCAAAAAAATTAGGGTTTTTTGAGTCAACCGCCGGTTGGCAAAACATGATCTTGGCTGTAACTCTTGGACTAAATCCAAAAAAGATAAAATGGGAGGACTATGATTCGAAGGTTACAAAACAACAACATGAGAAGTCAATTCAAAAGTTCTATGAAATGCTTGAAGAATATGTAAATGAGCAAACTAATTAAAGTTTAAATAAAGGATAGATTAACATACCAGCTAAACCAATACGTGTAAAATATAAAATGAAAATCCCGAAAACATCCGAAGAGTTAGAAAATGAGCTTTATTCTTCTATTGATATATTGGATGAGATTGGAGATTTAAGAATTCGACAATTGATTCGAAGACTGAGTAAGGTTTCGGATAATATTATTGTAAGCGGAATAATTAAAATATTTGCAAATACAAATAGACCCGATACTCAATATGCAGACCAAAAATATGCAGGAAAATTATTGAAAGAACTAAAGCCAAAAACTAAAAGAGATTTAGGATTAGTTCTCAAATCAACAATCGAAAATTGGAATAAAAGTGTTGAGGAATTTCCTTTTTGGCTAGAAGAGAATTATGGAATTGAATTACTTAGAAATACGTTGACGGACTTGGAAGCTCAAAACCTTAATGACATACAGGTTGAAAATTTAAAAACAATGAAATGGTGGCTAAAAATCTAAACCGGAATCAAACCCAGCAGATAACAAAAAACTAAACCAAAGTTCAAATAAAGGATGATTAATAATATGCTAAAGAATATTGAAAAGTGTCTTTATCTGAAAGGTTTGTATTTATTTATAGGCTACGTTTTATATACAAGACCGTTGCAAGCAATCCGAAAAACGGCCAAATGAAAGAAATGCTTATTTGGGTTTTATTACTATTTACAACCATAACTACTTCTGCGCAGGAAAAAATATTTCTGGATACTGGAAAGACATATAAAATAATTAACAAGTATTACGTGAATGAAATAATACTAAAATCTGACTCGACATATACGCAACGATACTATGAATTTAAAGATAAAAACAGAATTAATAATTACCAAAACTTAACACCTGAAGTGGAATCAACTGGATCTTATTCAAAAAGTGGTAAATACTACATTTTTAATGAGAAAAGCCCGAATGATTTTGTGAATTACTATTTTAAATTAACTGAAAAGAAACTTATTTATTTTTATCGTTATAAAGAAAAATTGAAAAAAGGCGGAAAATTCAAACTTGTAAATTGCTAAATTAGTTACTTAACCACGCAACTAACAATAAACAAAACCGTTACCAAAGTTCAAATAAAGGATAAGCAGGCTTTACATATGAAAACGAAGGTGTTTTATTTCTTATTTATTGCAATTGGTGTAGTTACGGCTTTTGGTATTATTATGTCTTTCAAATCAACATTTGCAATAGAAGAAGAAACAGGTTACATGCAATGCATTCCCGAAAAAACACCTCAAAAACTTTGTGAAGATTTAGTGTTTTATAAAAATGTGGTTTTTGCTTCTGCTCCGACTTTTACATTGATGAGATTATTTAGAAAGCCTATTCTTAAATTTTTAAAACAAAATTAAAGTTCAAATAAAGGATGAATTAACATACGAGCTAAACCCGTGTACACAAGCTGAAAAATAAAACGAATTGAAAAATATTTCACAACCAAAAAAAATCACTTTAGTACTTTTTGGCATTTTATCCTTTCTATTTATAGTATTGTATGTCTGGAATTTTTCCTTTGCTTGGGAATTTGGATTTGGGCTTATTCTTCATTTAATCCTATTGTTGATTGTATTGGTAATAGGGCTCGTAATAGCTGTTGCTATTGACGCAAAGCAATCAACTAAATTTAAAAACTATTTTATTATCTTGATTATTCAGTTAATTTTTATTTGGTTAGTTTCAAATCCAATTAGAGTATGGCAAATTGAGAATTCAAAAGATAATGGACTTAAAATAGTCGAACTAATTGATGCTTACAGAGATAAAAATGATGCTTACCCAAAAACGTTAACTGAGCTTGAAAACGAAATGAATGTTGATTTACCAAAAAGGACTGTTATTGGGACAAAGTACATTTATAAACTCTATGAAAATGAAAACTATTCTATCGGATTTAAATCTTACTATGGTTATGACTTTCATTATAACAAGGAGAAAAAAGAATGGTACTCAACTGACTAAAAAGCCAGCCTACAACTAAACCTCCTATGAAAAGCTTTAGGTTGGCTTTTAAAAGTTCAAATAAAGGATACTTCATTTACAAGTAAGACCTTCTAGATGAGAAATAATCTTTCCCACAATCGGGGTTGTTTTTGGCATCGTATTACCTGAATTATGCTGTTTTTCGCACACTTGTAAAAGAAACAGTAATGGTTGTACCTATAGCTTCCTGACTAACAACATGAATTTCCCCATCGTTTCTTTTTACGAATTCAGAACTTAGAACAAGGCCAAGTCCGCTACCTTTTTCTCCTTCGGTACCAGGAATTCCTTTTGGTTTTTCAATTGAAAAAAGATTTTTACTGAACTCAGACGACATTCCAACACCGGTATCGGAAACTACTATTTTAATCTGGTTTGAAGTTTGGGTAACCAATACATTAACAATTCCCTTTCTTGGTGTGAACTTTATAGCATTGTTGATCAAGTTACGAATG
>CALIIP010000250.1 GCA_938018045.1 uncultured Flavobacteriaceae bacterium | reverse complement strand
TTTTACAGGCTTCAGTTGCTATATTTCTAGTTTTAAAATATCGTATACACCATAAATATTTATCAATTCTCATACAAAAAGTTAAATTTTCACGTTTGTCTTTTAACAAAGGTATGAAAATTGTATCTTGCGCACTTAAATAAAGTTTAAAAATGAATATAAAAAAGTTAGGTTTACTATTTGCTCTTACAATAATGATTTTTTCATGTAATGAAGATGATAATTTCACACCATTTGATCATGCAGCACAAGCAATAATCGATAACGATTCTTTGGTTAGCTATTTAGCAACTCATTACTATGATGTTGCATTAGATTCTATTAAAGAAGTTGATGCTGGTCAAACACCATTTTCAGATATAGTTCAATCTATAGCTGTGGTTGAAAATGAAATTGATTATACTTTATATTACATAGTTTCTGAACAAGGAGTTGGATATCAACCAACAATAATTGATGATGTGTTGACTACATATAAAGGAGAATTAATTGACGGAACTGTTTTTGACCAAAGAGAAACAATTACAATTGGGAATCCATGGTTTAATTTGACAGGCGTTATTAAAGGTTGGCAACATGGCATGCCATTGTTTAAAGGAGGCGATAATATATCAATGATTGGAGAGCCATTAGAATTTGAAAATTTCGGGAAAGGATTTCTTTTTATACCTTCAGGTTTAGGTTATTTGAATAGTGGGTCTGGTTTAGTACCTGCAAATGCTCCTTTAATTTTTAAGATAGATATGCATTATTCCATGGCTGCAGATCATGATGGTGATGGAGTAGTTTCTAATGATGAAGATATTGATGGTGATGGAGATGTTACTAATGACGATACTGATGAAGATTTAATACCAAACTATGTAGATACTGATGATGATGGTGATGGAATTCTTACTAAAGATGAAGATACCAATGGTGATGGTGATCCTACAAATGATGATGATGATATGGATGGTACTCCAAATTATTTAGATTCAGATAGTTAATTGAAATTTAATACATAATAAAAAATCCTGTATGCTTACGCGTACAGGATTTTTTATTTATTTAAATAGTGTTTTTTATAATTTTAATGACAAACCTAGTATTAATTGTGTTGGTCTAGAGTCTATTCTTTCTCCTGGAAGACCACTTATCTCAATTAGATTATCTGAGAGTCCTTTTTCATATCTTAAATCAATACTAAGTTTTTCTCCAAGTTCTACTGCTGCACCAAATTGAAATCCGACAGTAAAATCATTTTCAGCATCATTCAAATTAAATCCTTTTAAATCAGAATCTAAAAGATATTGAAGCGAAGGTCCTGCAAAAATACTGACAGGTTTAAATATATGATAACCTAATAGAATTGGCATGTCAATTTTTTTCATAGTAAACTCGCCTTTAGAATCATATTCACTTTTTGTAGCCGTGTATACCAATTCTGGTCTTAAGTAAAAGCCAGTGCCTTTTGTTTGATACATGACGCCAATATTGTATCCAATTTTCCCATCAGATTCAATTTCATTACCAATTTCTTTAAGATCTCCATTAGAACTAAAGTTTAATCCTCCTTTTACTCCAAATTGTGCGTGACTTGTTAAATATGCGCCAAAGAATATGGCACATGTAATTATTACATTCCTCATAATTTTATAAATTTAAGATTTACAATATCTTAACGAAAATCGTGCCAATTTATTTTCTAGAAATTGCTTTTTGTGCAGCTTTTACAACATCATTTGCACTTAAGCCATATTTTTCCATCAATTGATCTGGAGTACCAGATTCACCAAAACTATCATTTACAGCAACAAATTCTTGTGGTGTAGGATTGTTTAGTGCCAATGTTCTAGAAACACTTTCTCCAAGACCACCAAACTTATTGTGCTCTTCTGCAGTTACTATACAGCCTGTTTTTGCAACAGACTTTAAAATAGCCTCTTCATCCAAAGGTTTTATGGTGTGTATATTTATAACTTCTGCAGAGATCCCTAATTTTTCTAATTGTTCAGATGCTTGTAATGCTTCCCAAACTAAATGTCCTGTAGCAACAATTGTTACATCTGTTCCTTCAGTTAATTGAATTGCCTTACCAATTTCAAATTTCTGACCTTCTGGCATGAAAACAGGTACTTTTGGCCTACCAAATCTTAAGTAAACTGGACCTTCATAATCTGCAATTGCAATTGTTGCTGCTTTGGTTTGATTGTAATCACAAGGATTGATAACAGTCATTCCTGGAAGCATTTTCATTAACCCAATGTCTTCTAATATTTGATGTGTTGCACCATCTTCACCAAGTGTTAATCCTGCATGTGAAGCACAGATTTTTACATTTTTACCTGAATAAGCAACTGATTGGCGTATTTGATCATAAACTCTTCCAGTAGAAAAGTTTGCAAAAGTTCCTGTAAACGGAATTTTGCCTCCAATAGTTAAACCAGCAGCAATTCCAATCATATTTGCTTCAGCAATTCCTACTTGAAAAAATCGTTCTGGATTCTCATCAATAAAAGTTTGCATCTTTAAAGAACCAATTAAATCGGCACATAAAGCAACTACATTAGGATTTGTACGTCCTAAATGTGTTAAACCATCTCCAAAACCTGATCGCGTATCTTTTTTTTCTGTGAAAGTGTATTTTTTCATTTGTTAGTTATGTTGTTTAAGCAAAAATAATGGATTGTGTTAAATTAAAAATTAGAATTTTGACAATTCTGTATATAACTTATGAACAGGTAATCCCATAACGTTAAAAAAACTACCTTCAATTTTTTCTACGCCAATATAACCAATCCAATCTTGAATTCCATAGCCTCCAGCCTTATCATAAGGATGAAAATTATCAATATAAAATTCTATTTCTTCGTCAGATAAAACTTTAAAATATACATCTGTAGTATCATTAATAATGTTTGTTTTGTTAGAAGTCTTTATACAAATCGACGTTATAACTTGATGTTTCTTTCCTGATAATTTTTTAAATATTTTAATAGCGTCATTTCTGTCTTTTGGTTTTCCGATTGCATTATTTTCCATCCAAACAATGGTGTCTGAAGTGATTAAAATATCATTTTTATTTAAGTTCTTAAATGCAGATGCTTTTAATTCGGCTAAAAAATCTGTGATTTCATTTCCTTTTAATTCTTCTGGATATACTTCCTCAATTTCTCGGACATCAATTGTGAAATCAAGTTTTAAATCTTTTAAAAATTGTTGCCTTCTTGGCGAGCCAGAAGCAAGTATAAGATTGTATTTTTTTAGTTTAGAGGATAACATATTTTAGATAATTTGAGATTATTGGTATTGATAAAACTCCTAATAAAATATTGATTTTCAACAATTTACTTAAAAAATAATATTGCTTTTTAGTTTCTGAATTCCATGTTCGAATTACAAAATAGAGTAGTGGGCAGAAGATTAACAATAGTATATAAGCAAAAGCAATTGTTTTAATCTCTATAAATCGAACACTTACAAAAATGAGTAAGTAAATTGTAATTACACTTATTGAAATTGCAAAATTACGAGCTGTTTTCCTTCCAAAAACAATTGGAAATGTTTTTAAGCCTTCGTTATAATCACCATCAATATCTTCAATATCTTTAATGATTTCTCTGACAAAATTCAGTAAAAATGCAAAAATCGAATAAAATATTATTGCATGTTGAATTTTTATGACTTCATTAATTTGCTTCATGTTTATTGGTAACGGAGTATCAAAAAGTAAAATAATTAAAATACTGAATGCTAAAAGCAATGAAACTATTATGTTGCCAATTATAATCCTCCCTTTTAAATACTTTGAATATAAAAATAAAAGAAGTGAAACGCCAATAAAATAAAGGCTAAGACTTGCCTTTCCTATGATGAATGATAAATAAGTTCCAGTAAGAATTCCAAGAATTGTGAGTGTAAAATAGAGGTTTTTTGAATTTGAAGCCGATATTTTATTATCAATAATTATTTTGTTTGGTTTATTGATAATATCAATTTTCAAATCAATGATATCATTAATTATATATCCTGAAGCTGTTATTGTAATTGTTGCAAAAACTAAAATAAAGAAGAGTTGGTTTGATAGTGTTGTTTGGAAACCAAAACCTGTCAAAAAACAATATTTAATTAAAAATTGCATTAGTGCAATTAGTAGCAAGTTTTTCCATCGTATTAAATTGAAAAACGCGACAATTTTCATTAAAAATCTTTTTTAATTCGTGCCAATTCACGCTTATTATCATGGTCTTTCATGGCTTCACGCTTATCATATAGTTTTTTCCCTCTACACAATGCAATATCAATTTTTGCCCAACCTTTTTCTGTCATAAAAAGTTTAAGGGGTATAATTGTCAAACCTACATTTTGTATTTCTTTCTCCAATTTCTTAAGTTCGCGCTTGTTTAAGAGTAGTTTACGTGCACTTTTTGGCTTGTGATTGTAGTGACTTCCATGCGAATATTCTTCAATAAACATATTAATGACAAACAGTTCTCCTGATTCATTAAACTCACAAAAACTCTCTGTTATACGCGCTTTGCTTTGCCTGATACTTTTAATTTCTGTACCGCTAAGTTTAATTCCAGCAGTATAAACATCAAGAATTTCAAATTCAAATCGAGCCTTTTTGTTTTGTATGTTTATTTTCTTTTGCATTGTTGCAAATGTAGTATGAATATTGCTATTTATCAAAGATAAATGAGAACTGTTTAAAAGTAAATTTTAAAGTATAATTGAGAATTAGTAACTTTGTACAAACATAAAAATTATTACATGAAAAAAATATCCATTTTACTAATTTCTATATTATTTATTGCTTGTAAGAGCGATGATAATAAATTAGAATTTATCGTAGTTCAAGTTAATGATGTTTATGAAATTAGCGCAATGGAAGGTGGTAAAACAGGTGGTTTGGCTCGTGTTGCGAATCTATACAATACTTTAAAAACAGAAAACCCAAACACATTGCTCGTTCATGGAGGAGATTTTTTAAACCCTTCAATTATTGCAACTCTAAAGGATGAAAATGGCGATCGTTATAGAGGAAAGCAGATGATTGAAGTTATGAATGCTATGAAATTTGATTTGGTTGCTTTTGGTAATCATGAGTTTGATATAAGTTACAATGACTTTCAGAAGAGATTAGATGAATCTACTTTTCAATGGATCGCTACAAATGTTCAATTGTTAAAAGATAGTATTGCAAAAACACCTTTTTATGTTGAAAATAATGGTGTAAAGACAGACATTCCTAGAACGGTAACTTTTGATTTTAAAGATACAGATGGAACTGAGATAAAAGTTGGTTTCTTTAGTGCAACAATTGATTCTAATCCGAAAGATTATGTGGATTATGGCGATTTGTATCAAGATGCAATAAACGCATACAATACGCTAGAATCAAAGGTAGATGTTACTTTAGGATTGACACATGCAGCATTTAATCAAGATAAATTAATAGCAAATTCATTGCCAAATGTTCCAATTATTTTTGGAGGACATGAACATACAAATATGCTTGTTCCGGTTGGAGAAGCACTTGTTTCTAAAGCAGATGCAAATGCAAAAACTGCTTATGTGCACAGAATAACGTTTGATAAGGTAACAAAAAAATCAACCATAAAATCTGAATTAGTTTCAATAAACGAATCAACAGGTGAAGCGATCGAAGTTGCTGTAATTGTTGAAAAATGGAAGAGAATTTTAGATGAAAAATTAGAAGAGATTATTAAAAATCCATATGATGTAATCTATAAACCAGTCGTTCCTTTAGATGGTAGGGATGCGCCAACAAGAAGTGTGCAAACAAATCTAGGACAATTAATTGCTACTTCTATGTCTAAAGCTTTTGGAGACGCAAAGATTGACTGTGCGTTTGTAAACGGTGGCTCAATTAGAATAGATGATGAATTATCTGGAGAAATTACTGGAGTTGATATTTTTAGAGTCTTGCCTTTTGGTGGCGGAATTAATAAAGTAGAAATGAAAGGTGAATTACTTGAGCGAACCTTGCAATATGGTCGTTTGCGTGCAGGAACTGGAGCATATTTACAGCATCACAATATAGGATACGATGTAGAGAAGAAACAATGGAAAATAGGAGGAAAGCGCATCCATAAGAGTAAAACATATACAGTTGTACTGACTGATTATTTATTGCTTGGTAGAGATATTCCATTTTTGAAGGTTGGTGCAAAAGGTCTTGTAAACATTACTCAAAATAAGCCAGAAGATCTTGCTTCTGATGTTAGAAAAGTGGTCATAAAACACTTGAAAACCTTGTAATTTTTTTTATTTATTAGTTTATCAACAGTTTACATTTTTATTTAAAATAATTCTAAATAAGATTTGGTTATAGCAATATGTGTTATATATTTGCCAAATATTATTTTTAATCAATCTAAATAGTAATGTTAAGAAAATTTTTATTTGCTGGAATTCTTTTGAGTTCATTTATAGTTTCAGCACAAACCCCAAATGATAGTATTCCACAACTAACACAGAATACAGCAGACAGGCTTTTAACGAAAAATCAGAAATCACCACTTACAATAGGAGGATATGGTGAAATTACATACAATCAACCAGAAAGCGATAACGGTGAATTAGATATTCAGCGACTTGTTTTAATGTTTGGTTACAAATTCAATGATAGAACACAGTTTATTACAGAAATTGAATTCGAACACGTTAGTGAAGTGTTTGTAGAACAAGCATTCATACAATACAGTTTAAATGACAATATAAACCTAAGAGGAGGATTGATGCTAGTTCCTATGGGAATATTGAATGAATATCATGAGCCAACAACTTTTAATGGTGTAGAGCGTCCTTCTGTTGATGGCTCTATTATTCCAACAACTTGGAGAGAAATTGGTATTGGTGTTTCTGGAAGAAGTAATGAGTACTCACTTAAATACCAAGCATATATCTTTAATGGTTTTGCATCTGTAAATGGAACAAAAGTTCTTGGAGGAAGCAATGGTCTGAGAAACGGACGTCAAAAAGGCGCAAAATCAACAATTAATACACCAAACTTATCTGCAAAAGTCGATTATTATGGTATTGATGGTTTGCGTTTAGGATTGGCTGGATATTTTGGGCGTACACAAGCAGCAGATGATGTTGATATGATCGATGGTGCAGATATAGGAATTGCTATGATTGGCTTAGATGCACGCTATACAAACAAAAGGTTTGCTGCAAGAGGGCAAATTATAAATGCAAGTTTAAGCGATACAGATGCTTATAACACACTTAATTCTGCAGATCTTGGTAGTAAATTGCAAGGATGGTATTTAGAAAGTTCATACAACCTATTGTCACAAGATAAAAAGCAACAATTATGGGCTTTTGCACGATACGAAGATTATGATACGCATGCAGATGTTGATGGAAGTTTGACTAGAAATCGTGCGTACGATAGAAATGATATCACCTTCGGATTGAGTTACAAGTTGGCTCCAGGAGTAGTCGTAAAAGGAGATTATCAAATAAAAAGCAACGAGGTTGCTGGAAGTGATGCAACAGGTCAATTAAACTTCGGAATAGGAGTTTGGTTTTAATCGTATAATTTGGCTATTTGCTATTTAAAATTTCAATATTTTTGTAAGATGATGAGTAACCGTTTTTTTAGTATTTGTTTTTTGATGATTGCATGTTTATTCATGTCATTTCAGATACCGAAAAACATTTACAAAAAAGTTTCTAAAGAGATTAAAACGGTATATGAAACTGAAGAATTCACTTTGAATCCTATGCGTTTTTCTAATGAATTTGCAAATCAATTAAAAACTAAAATTGATTCAAGTAACTTATTTCAAATAATTGATAATAAAGAACTTAAAGGCTACGCCTTTATATCTAAAGCACCAAGTAAAACAGATGAATTTGATTATTTGGTTTTGTTTGATAATGACTTTATCATTAAGAAAGCAAAAGTACTTATTTACCGTGAAGATTACGGATCTGAAATAGGGAGTAAACGTTGGTTGAAACAATTTGTTGGAAAAAAAAATGGTGAAAAACTGAAGTACGAAAAAGATATTATTGCGATTTCTGGAGCAACAATTTCTGCAAATTCTATGACAGTTGCCATTAATAATTTATTACAGTCTTTAGCAATTTTGCAAGAACAAAAAGCCATTTAATGCAAGTACACGGAATTATACATAGTTTTCCTAAAGAAATTAAAGCATTGATTGCTGTTTTTTTAGTGCTTTTGAGTATTGGTTTTTATACAGGTCTTACATTTGTAAACGAAACCACAACTTCAAGTCCAGAAGGAATAGAATCACATTATAATGGAAATGAGGCAGACGAGAATGCAACTGTAATGCAATTCAAAAAATCAAAAAGAGAAGTGTTGACATTGGTGCACAATCATATACTATCATTGTCTATTATTTTCTTTATTCTATCATTAATCCTTTCTACAACTAGTATAAACAAGAAATTAAAGCATTTTTTAATGTTCGAAACATTTGCATCTGTCTTGCTAACTTTTGGCGGAATTTACCTTTTATGGCTAAATATTGGTTGGATGAAATATGTCATCATGATTTCTGGAATTGCAATGACCTTAAGTTATACCATTTCAGTATTTATGATTATATTTGAATTATTAAAAAAATCAAAAAAATAAAGATGAAGAAAGTAATTTTTAGCCTGTTTCTTTTTATTGGAGTGCTTTTTATAGCATCATCTTGTACAGATGAAATTAATGATCCAATATATAATGTAGAAGAGTTTATGCCAATGTCTGTTGATAATTTTTGGGTGTACGATGTAAATTCTTCGGCAAACGGAATGTCTAGAGACTCATTGTTTATTTCTGGAATTACCAATGCCAATGGTTTCGATTACTTTGATTTTGATGCTTCTGCAGCAAGTACAGGATTGGCAACGCAGTTGTATGCTCAAAACTTACATAGAAAATCTGCAAATGAACATTTGATTTATGGTTCTATAAATTTAGGTGATTTTTTTGATAATTTCTTTGATTTAAATATTGCGTTTGATGACGTTGTTTTATTAGATGAAACCGCAGCAATTGGAACAGTATTAGGAACTCAAAGTGAATCAATAACAGAAATAATAGATGGTATTCCTTTAACAATATCATACAGTTTAAATAACACGTTAAAAAACATATCTAGTAGTTTGACTGTAAATTCTGTGACTTTTGATGATATAATTGAAACAGAAATAGCGTTGAATTTAAAAATTACTGCACAAGTTACCGTTGGCGGAATCACATTGCCAATAACTGTCTTATCTCCACAAGATGTAATGGTGATGAAAAATAGTTATGCAAATGAAGTTGGTTTGATAAAATCTGCGACCATGATCAGTTATCAATTAGAACCACTTCCTGGAGTTACATATCCTTTTCCAAGTAGTGGAAATGAAAATAGTATACAAGAGATTATTCGCTTTGATGTAAATAATTAATCATTATGCTTAATTAAGGAGATAATGTTGTAAATTTGTTCGCAATTAAATCTTAATTGCATCATGATTTCAAACTCATCAAAATTTGTAGGAGAAGGACTAACTTACGACGACGTACTTTTAATACCAGCATACTCAGAAGTATTACCAAGAGACGTTAAACTTCAAACAAAATTTACCAAAAACATTACACTCAATACACCAATTATTTCTGCAGCAATGGACACTGTTACAGAATCTGCAATGGCGATAGCCATGGCTCAAGAAGGAGGTATTGGCGTATTGCATAAAAACTGTACGATAAAGCAACAAGCAGGTGAAGTGCGTAAAGTAAAGCGTTCTGAATCTGGAATGATTATCGATCCTATAACTGTTGGTAAAGATGCAACCGTATTTGATGCAAAAGCATTGATGCGCGAATATGGTATTGGCGGAATTCCAGTTGTTGATGCAGATAAAAAGTTGATTGGTATTGTTACCAATCGTGATTTGAGATTTGAAAAGAATAACGAACGCGAAATTTCTGAAATAATGACTTCAGAAAATCTGGTAACTGTTGCCAAAGGAACTTCGTTACCACAAGCCGAAATTATACTACAAGACAATAAGATTGAAAAATTACCAGTTGTAGATGCAGATTATAAATTGGTTGGATTGATAACGTTTAGAGATATTATAAAAGTAAAAGAAAACCCAAACGCAAATAAAGACTCATATGGTCGTTTGCGTGTTGCAGCAGCAATTGGAGTAACAAAAGACGCATTAAAGAGAGCAGAAGCGCTTATTAACGCTGGAGTTGATGCTTTGATTATAGATACTGCTCACGGACACTCAAAAGGTGTTGTTGGTGTTTTAAAAGATGTAAAAACAAAATTTCCTGACGTAGATGTTGTTGTTGGTAATATTGCTACAGCAGCCGCAGCAAAATATTTAGTTGATGCAGGTGCAGATGCAGTAAAAGTTGGTATTGGTCCAGGTTCAATATGTACAACACGTGTTGTTGCAGGTGTTGGTTACCCTCAATTATCGGCAGTACACGAAGTTGCAGAAGCATTAAAAGGAACAGGAATTCCTGTGATTGCAGATGGTGGAATACGTTATACAGGAGATATTCCTAAGGCAATTGCCGCTGGTGCAGACTCTGTAATGTTAGGTTCATTATTAGCAGGAACAAAAGAATCTCC
>CALIIP010000249.1 GCA_938018045.1 uncultured Flavobacteriaceae bacterium | reverse complement strand
AATTTTGAATTTTTAATAAATTACATTTGCCAAATGAATTTTTCTTCTAAAATCTTGGAAAACGCTGTAAATGAAGTATCCCAACTTCCAGGAATTGGAAAGCGCACAGCGTTGCGTTTGGTTTTACATTTATTAAAACGTCCAAAAGAGCAAACTCATTATTTAACAACTGCTTTAAATAACCTCGTAGAAGAAATAAGATTGTGTAAAAATTGTCATAATATTTCTGATGTAGAAATTTGTGAAATTTGCTCAAGTCATAGCCGAAATCAAGAAATTGTTTGTGTTGTAGAAGATGTGCGTGATGTTATGGCAATTGAGAGCACAGCACAATATCGAGGTTTGTATCATGTTCTTGGAGGTAAAATTTCTCCGATAGAAGGTATTGGCCCACAGAATTTAACTATTGTAAGTTTGGTTGAAAAAATAGCATCAGAAAGTGTAAAAGAAGTTGTTTTTGCGCTGAGTTCTACGATGGAAGGTGATACAACCAATTTTTATATTTTTAAACAAATTGAACAACTTGATGTCAAAATCTCAACTATTGCGCGCGGAATATCTGTTGGAGACGAACTCCAATATGCTGACGAAGTAACATTAGGAAGAAGTATTCTGAATCGCGTTCCATTTGAAAACTCATTACAAGGTTAGATGAAATTATCTGTTATCATCGTTAATTATAACGTTCGCTATTTTTTGGAACTCTGTTTGCAAAGCGTGCAAAAAGCACTTGAAGAAATAGATGCAGAAATTATTGTTGTGGATAATAATTCTTCTGATGATAGTTGTAAAATGATTTTAGAAAATTTTTCAGAAGTTATTCTTATAAAAAATCCTAAAAACGTTGGTTTTTCTAAAGCCAATAATCAAGGGGTTTCAAAAGCAAAAGGCCAATATGTATTGATTTTAAATCCTGATACAGTTGTTGCAAAAGATACATTTAAAAAAGTGTTGAAATTTGCGAAATCTCGCCAAAATTTCGGCGCTTTAGGCGTTAAATTAGTTGACGGAAAAGGTTGTTTTTTACCAGAAAGTAAAAGAGGAATTCCAACTCCAATGGTTTCTTTTTATAAGTTGATTGGAATTTCAAGTAAGAAAACAGGAAAGTATTATGCCAATCATTTGAAAGAGGATGAAACAGGGATTGTTGATGTTCTAGTCGGTGCTTTTATGTTTATGAGACGCAAAGTTTATAACGAAGTAAAAGGTTTTGACGAGCGCTATTTTATGTATGGTGAAGATATTGATTTGAGTTATAAAATATTAAATAAAGGGTACCAAAATTATTACTTTGCCGATACTCAAGTGATTCACTTCAAAGGTGAAAGCACGATAAACGATGTAAAACAATTACATCATTTTCATAAGGCAATGGAAATATTTTATGATGAGCATTTCAAATTAAACAAAGTTTATGATTTGATCATGAGGCTTGGAATTAAAGTTTGGTATTTAGTTAAATTCTTTAGTTTAAAAAAGACTGCTAAAACAACTTTTCTGTCTGAAGAAATTGCGTATTTTGGAAATAATAAAGAAGTATTTAAGCAAATACAATTATTAAATTCTGAAGCAAAAGAATATAAGTTTACTAATAAAAAATCTATTGATGATATAGTAGGTTTTATAAATACAACTAATACAAAAGAGATAATTTTTGATAATAATAATTTGACATATCAAGATATCATTACACAAATAGTCAAATTAAAAAACATGGATTTGACCTTTAAAATCCATCCAAAAAATACAAATTATATTCTTGGGAGTAACTCTTCAGAAACTAAAGGTGAAGTAGTTATATTCGAATAAACGAACTATATAAATGCAAAAAAGAATTAAAATAGGTAGTCTTATTGGTGAACTTACATTGAGAAGAGCGAATTTTGTTGCTAGTCAATTTCATGATTTAGAAGTGCTAACAGAAATTATCGCAATCGACTCTAAAGATTATAAAAGTTTAGATAGCGCTTTATTAAAGGGAGAAATTGATATTGCAGTTCATGCAATGATTGATTTACCAGATAATTTACCACCTAAAATAGTAAAAGCAGCGATTTTAAAACGCGCTGGATCACTAGATGTAATTCTTTTTAAAGGGTCTGAAGAATTTTTATCAAGTAGAAAAGCAGTTATTGCTTCTCCTAACTTAAGAACAAAAGCGCAATGGCTAAATCAATATCCAGAGCATACTGTTGTTGATTTTGAAGGCGATATAGAAAGTTGTTTACAACAATTTGAAGATAGTGATTGGAATGGAGCAATTTTTCCACAATCAGATTTACAACGACTTAAACTATTACCAAAAGATCACGTGAAATTAGGTTGGATGGTTCCAGAACCAGCACAAGGTGTCACGATGCTTACAGCACTTGAAAGTAACGAAGATGTATTGGCTTTATGCAAAAAAATAAATCACACAGAAACTGAAATTTGTACGCATATAGAACGTGATTTCCTGAAGACTTTTAATTGCGGCAAAACGGCTCCTGTCGGTGCTCTTGCTTATATTAAAGAAACAAAAATTGTGTTTAAAGGTGTACTTTTCAGTCTTGATGGAACTCGTAAAATAGAGATTGACAAGTCAAGTTACATGGTAGAACACAAAGACTTAGGTCAAAAATCTGCTGAAGATATTTTAGAACGAGGAGGTAAAAGATTATTAGCAGAAATTTCTGGTGAAGAAAAGAAAGTACATATACTTTCTACTAAGCAATTAGCCACTTCTCAAACAGATATTTTTGATGACGAAATTGGCTTTAAAATGAGTGATTTTGTTGCAATTAGATACAATCGTTTAAAACCTAGTGTTGTAAAAAACACGATAGAAAATGTTATCATTTCAGATATTAAAGCAGTTGAAGCATTATTGCAAAATTTTTCTCCAATAGAATTAGATTTTGCAAACATTTATTGTGCTGGAAGGCGTGTGAAGAGATTGATAGAAAAGAAAATTAAAAAAGTTACACATGTTGAAAGTTCTGTACAAGAATTAGCAGAATTTATTGTTAAAATGCGAATAGATAAAGGAATTACTTATTTCTGTGGAAACGAAGATGAAGAATTAAAAGGTATTCTAGCAAAAAATGAAATAGAAATAAATACCGTTGAAGCATATAGAATCATTTTAAACGAACGAAAATTTGATGATGATTTTGATGCAGTTTTGTTTTATTCTGTTTCTGGAGTTGAAAGTTTTATGGAAGATAATCTACCAAAAGATGCAATCGCATTTTGTATAGGTCAATCAACTGCTGATGAGGCTAAAAAACATTTCAAAAAAGTTGAAGTTTCAAAGATGCCAACTATAGAAAGTGTGTTAAATTCTGTAAACAAATATTTTAAATAGATAAATGAAACTCTCGAGTGATTTTATTTGTGAACCTTTAGAAGTTCAAGAAGCAACAAATCTTAATAATTTGATGCTTTCTAATAAAGAGCGATTTGCATTATTTTTACCAAAAACGCTGTCACAAAATTTAACTATTGATGCTTCTAAAGCATATATTCTTCAGAAGAATGAAGAACATAAAAATCAATCACAATTTACATTTGCAATAAAAGTAAACAATTCAAAAAATATTGCTGGATTGATTATTCTTAAAAACATTGATAGGATTTTACACCAAGCAGAATTTGCTTATTGCATAGGAGAAAAATATGGTGAAAAAGGTTTGGTTTCAAAAGCAGTTCAACAAGTAATGACTTTTGCTATTGATCAATTGAGTATAAAAACCTTTATAATTATTGCTCACAAAACAAATATTGGTAGTTCTAAAGTTGCAGAAAAGAACGGTTTTACTTGGAAAAAAACATTGCTAAATGAGTTTACACCAAAAGGCAGATCTTCTATGGATATGGAATTGTATATTAAGAAAATCGTGTGAAATTTAAATTATTCGCAATTTAAACCGCTTTTTACCACTCATTATCAGTAATAAAAAGGTAAAAAGACTGTTTCATTGATAATAATTTAATTCTAGTAAAATTTAATTAACCTAATAATTAAAAGTGAGAATTACTTTTTGTAAATTTGCAGACCAATAGATACTATTTATTATGGCAAAATTTGAAATCAAACTACCAAAAATGGGTGAGAGTGTTGCAGAAGCAACTATCACTTCATGGTTAAAAGAAGTTGGAGATACTATTGAATTGGACGATGCTCTTGTAGAAATAGCAACTGACAAGGTTGATAGCGAAGTGCCAAGTGAAGTTGAAGGCGTTTTGATTGAAAGATTATTTGAAGAAGATGCTGTTGTTAAAGTTGGAGAAACAATTGCAATTATAGAAATTGCTGGTGAAGGTTCATCAGAAATTGATACCGTTTCAACTCCTGAAACTGTTGCTGAAATAGTGAAATCTACAGAAAAAGTAATTGTTGCGACTTCTGCACCAATTGATAAAAAAGGTGTAAGCGGTAAATTTTATTCTCCGTTAGTACGTAATATCGCTGAAACAGAAGGTATTTCTATGAATGAACTTGAAGCCATTTCTGGAACAGGAAATGACGCACGAGTTACTAAAAATGATATACTTACATACATCAAGAATAAAGGAGCTGCTCCTAAAATAGTTGCACCAATTAAAACTGAAGTAAAAGCCCAAGAAGTTGCTAAACCTATTCAAAAAACAACAACTGCAACACCAGTTTCTGTTAATGGAGGTGATGAAATTATCGAAATGAGTAGAATGGGTAAATTGGTTGCGAAACACATGGTTGATTCTGTTCAGACTTCAGCACATGTACAATCGTTTATCGAGATAGACGTTACCAATATTGTAAAATGGAGAACGAAAGTTAAAGATGCATTTTTGCAGCGTGAAGGAGAAAAACTGACCTTCACTCCTATTTTAATGCAAGCAGTTGCAACTACAATTAAAAAATTTCCAATGATAAATATTGCAGTTGATGGCGATAAAATTATCAAAAGAAAAAATATAAATCTTGGAATGGCAGCCTCACTTGCTGATGGAAACCTTATCGTTCCTGTGATTAAAAATGCAGATCAATTAAACTTAGTTGGTATGACTAAGGCTGTAAATGATTTGGCAAACAGAGCAAGAGCAAATCAATTAAAACCAGACGATATTCAAGGCGGAACATATACGGTTACCAATGTTGGAAGTTTTGGTTCTGTTATGGGAACACCGATTATCAATCAACCACAAGTTGCAATATTGGCTTTAGGTGCTATTCGTAAAGTTCCTGCTGTTATTGAAACTTCAGAAGGTGATTTTATAGGAATTCGTCAGAAAATGTTTGTCTCTCACTCTTACGATCATAGAGTTGTAAATGGTGCACTTGGCGGAATGTTTATTAAAACACTAAAAGAAACATTAGAGGCTTGGGATATAAACCAAGACTTCTAAATGAGCACCAACAATTAAATAATATATAAAACCTTCATTTTTTGAAGGTTTTTATTTTTTGTTAAACAGCAACCAATTCATATCTCTAGAGATGTAAAAGCCTAATTTTTCATACAATCCAATTGCTGGATTACCTTTATTGGTATGTAAAATCGTTAATTTATTTTCCGCAATAATTTTATTAGTAACATATGTAATTAACTGTTTTGCCAACCCTTTTCTTGTATAATCTGGATGCGTAACAACTGAACTTAGTTCTATAAAATAATCGGATTGCAGACGTTGACCAGTGATTGATACCAACTTATTATCTTTAAATATTCCATAAAATTCACCCATTTCAAAAGAACGTCTTTCGTAAAATCCAGGCATTACAAGCCACACTAAATCGTACACCTCATCAATATGTTTATCTGTTAAACGAACAATCTCTTCGGTAATATCAACAGGAATGAGTTGGTCCAGAATCATCTGACACCCATCAATTTTCTTAACAAGAACTATGTTTTCTGAATCAAAGATTGGTGTTTTGTTTTCTGATACTATAAAAAAACTATCTCGAAGTTTAGCATATTCATTTAAAGCATCAAAAGTATCTTTTTCGTCATGAAACGAACCAAAAGAACAAATATCTGGATGATAAAACTTAACTCCATTATAGTCAATCATAAATTTTTTATGCGTTTCACATAGCGAATCCCAAACGGGATTTTGAAGTTGTATTGAAGTGTTTTCTATCACGAAATAAAAGTATAAAGAAACTTCAGAGGTTACAAATTTTTTATACTCAAAATATTTTTTACAAAATAATCTCGCTAATTTGCAACATCACAAGAAAAGTATCGTCTTTAAAAACGAACACTAACTATACTATGCAGAAAGGGAAGATATATCACACTGAACTAATTGAGCAGTGTAAACAGCATAATCGAAAAGCGCAATTGAAATTGTACAATCAATATTGTGGAGCGATGTATCATATTGCATTTAGATTTATGAAAAATTCTCAGGACGCTGAGGACGTGATGCAAGAATCGTTTATCAAAGCATTTCGGAAGATAGAATCTTTCAAAGGTGAAGTCACTTTTGGAGCATGGTTAAAAAGGATCGTGATCAACAAGAGTATTGACACATTAAAATCAGTAAAATTAAAATTTTCTGATGTCGATGAAAATTATTTGAATATAGTTGATGATGATAATTGGGAAGTTTCTGACGGAATTTCGGTAGATGAAGTAAAATTTGCAATTTCTCAACTACCACAAAAATACGAATTGGTACTCTCGTTATTTTTGATTGAAGGTTATGATCATCAGGAAATATCACAAATATTAAATATTACAGAAGTAAATTCTAGAACGCATGTATCTAGAGGTAAACAGAAATTAAAAGAATCATTAAAACTAGTAAGCAATGGGACAGGATATTAAAAAAATGCTACAGAAAGATTCAGAATTAACAACTCACAAGTTGTATGAAGGTCATGAGAGTAGATTTAAAAGTAGATTGGACAAAGAACTTCCGCTAAAGAATAATCAGTTTTCTTTTTTAAGGATTGCGGCTTCTTTCTTAGTGTTGGTTGGTGTTGGAATATTTAGTTATCAGTATATAAATAATGGCACTCCACAAGAAATTGCAAAAACAACAGAAAATAAAATTAATTCTATTGCTGATGTATCTCCAGATTTAAAGAAGGTTGAAAATTATTATTTAGCAAAAATTAATTATCAGATCTCAAAAATTAAAATTACTGATGAGAATGAAGATTTATTAGAAGTTTATTTCTCACAGTTAGCAGATTTACAAAAAGAATACAAAGAGTTAAATGCTAAACTGAAGATTGAAGAACCAGTAAATGATGAAACTATTGATAAATTGATAGAAAACCTTCAAATGCGATTACTATTGTTAAAACAATTAAAAA
>CALIIP010000248.1 GCA_938018045.1 uncultured Flavobacteriaceae bacterium | reverse complement strand
GATGGTAATAAATTTTTAAGATGATTGTAACTAGAAGTCAAGTTTCTAAGTCTTGCGTTTGCAGAAAAACCATTCTCAGTATTAAAAACATTTCTTACATGAATATCTCCATTTATAACCGATTTCAAATCAGAATACAATTTCAAATCATCGGCTTTGAAGTCATTTAGTGTTCCGCTTAATTTTGTAGAGAAGTGCAGCACATCATTTTTTCCAAACTCATCATAAAACTTATTCAAATCAAATAAAGAAACATCTGCCTCTTTAATTTCTGCATTAAACTTTACTTTATTATTAAAATCTGCAAAAGATCCATTTCGATGAAATATTAAATCCATCAAAATTCTTGAAGTTTTGGTTTCTAAAGTAGAATTTAACAACTTCATTTCTTGCTGTGTATATGTAAAATCTGTCGTCAGGTTTTCTATTTGAACTCCATGATTTTCGACAAATTTCATGTTGTTTATATCTCCATAAATATTTGGTCCTTGAATTTTAAAATTATTAATATTACCATTAACACTATTAAATGTTAGTGCCTTGGAATCTATATCGTTCTCGTCATAAATTTTAAAATCAGCATCTGAAATATGTACAGAAGTAGAAGTTAATAAAAAATCAGATGGATTATCATCTTGATCATCATCATCAAACTTTGCCGTGAATATAGAAAATGAATCGTCATTTTCGCCTTTATAAGTTCTCATTATGAAACTTACACCGTCTATATCAATGTCTTCAAACTCAAGTTTATTATCTAAGATGGTTCGATAACTGAAAATTGATGTTGAAAGATTTTTTACATTTATCAAAGAATCTTGATGATGATCTAGAATAGAGATATCTTTTAATTTAATTTTTCCGAGGTAAGATAAATCAACTTTATTAACAGTAATTTCTGTTTTATACGTTTTATTCAAATAATTGGTTGCCATTTTTCCAAGACGTGTTTGAACGACTGGGAGTGACAATAAAAATACAATCAATAACAAGAAGATCGCAGTGGCGAATAAAAATCTGAGTAGTATTTTTTTAAATCGTTTGATAAACTTTAACTTTGCGTTTTTAATGGCAATTTTCGTGCCTTAATTATCTTTTTAATGTCTGATAAATCAATTTACATTCTTGGTATTGAATCATCTTGTGATGATACAAGTGCAGCTGTGCTATGCAACGGAAAAGTATTGTCAAATGTTGTAGCTAATCAAGAAATTCACACTGCGTATGGCGGTGTTGTTCCAGAATTGGCTTCTCGTGCACATCAACAGAATATTATTCCGGTAGTTCAACAGGCAATCCAAAGAGCAAATATCGACAAAAATCAATTAAAAGCCATAGCTTTTACACAAGGACCTGGATTAATGGGCTCGTTATTGGTTGGAGCCTCTTTTGCAAAGTCTTTTTCTATTGGTTTAGACATACCATTGATTGCTGTAAATCATATGCAAGCACATATTTTAGCACATTTTATTGATGATGAAAATCAACAAAAGCCACCTTTTCCTTTTTTGTGCTTAACAATTAGTGGAGGGCATACACAGATAGTTAAAGTTACTGATTATTTTTCAATGGAAGTTTTAGGAGAAACACTAGACGATGCGGTAGGTGAAGCCTTTGACAAGTCTGGAAAAATTTTAGGTTTACCTTATCCTGCAGGACCATTGATTGATAAATATGCGCAATTAGGTAATCCAAATGCATATAAATTTACTAAGCCAAGAGTAGGGAAATTAGAATTTAGTTTTAGTGGTTTAAAAACAGGGATTCTTCGCTTTATACAAAAAGGTGTTGCAGAAAACCCTAATTTCATCAAAGAAAACTTACACGACATTTGTGCTTCAATTCAAGAAACAATTGTACAAATTTTGATGGATAAACTCAAAAATGCCGTTAAAGAAACTCAAATAAAACACATTGCAATTGCTGGAGGTGTGAGTGCAAATTCTGAAATAAGAAAGGTATTAAAACAAGCCGAAAAAAATCTTGGATGGAAAACCTACATTCCACAATTTGAATACACTACAGACAATGCTGCAATGATTGCTATTGCAGGACATTTAAGTTATCAAAAAGGTATCTTCTCATCCGTTTCTGTTAGTTCTTCTGCCAGAATGAAGGTTAATCAATAAAATTAACTTTCTTACAATCAATTTTTATTTTTATCGTCAAATAAAAAAGGCGACCAATTGGTCGCCTTTTTAAGAATATTAAATAAAATTATTATTGACTAATAACTCTAAATTCAGTTCTTCTGTTTCTTGCATGTTCAGCTTCTGTACATGAAACTCCATCAGAACATCTGTTTGTTAATTTGTTTTCTCCAAATCCGTTAGCAACAAGTTGACTTGCGTTAACACCTTTAGACATTAAGTAATTAACAACTGATTGAGCTCTTCTTTCAGACAATGCTTGATTGCTTGAACCTGAACCTCTTGAATCTGTATGAGAAGCAATTTCAGCACTAACACCTTTTGATAAAATAGGTAATAAACGTGCATCAATTAATTGCTTAGCAGCAGATGTTAAAGTAGCACTTCCTAAATTCCAGTTTATTGGTAATGGGCTGTACTCTAAATCTTTACATTCAACTTCTTTCCAAGTAGTTAAACCTCCTTTAGAAACTAAGATTTCTTTAGATACAGTTTTGTATTGAGCAGGAACTGTAACTTCTTCTTCCCAAGAATCTTTAACTAATATCGTTTTTGTGATATTAGAGTATTCTGCAGGAATATCAATAACTCTTGTTGATGGTGGTGTAACCATTACTACTTTCTTGATAGTTTTAGTAACTTCAGGAATAGCAATAACTCTTGTCGACTCAGGAGTAATAACTGTCTTACTAATAGTAATCGTTTCTTGAGGAATATCAATAACTCTTGTTGATGGTGGTGTAACCATTACAACTTTTTTGTAAGTTTTGAATTTTGCAGGAATTGCAATTTGTCTCGTAGAAGGTGGAGTTACCATTACAGTTCTTTTAACCGTAGTTGATTTTGAAGCAATATCATTTTGTCTTGTAGAAGGAGGTGTTGCTACAGTTACTCTTCTGTAAGTTGCATCACCACAGTTTTTCCCATCAGAATTATTAGCACAGTCAGGTGTACGAACTACACTTGCATTGCTAGATAATAATGTTTTAGAAACTGTTTGGTATTGTGCTGGAATTTCTTTGAAACACCAGTATCTACAATCGTTAGGATCACTTGACTGACAGTCAGGAGCTCTTTCGCTCATTTGCCATTGTGCAGATGCAGCTTTTGTCTCAATAACTTCTGAGTCTTGAGAGAAAGTTGCAGGAACTACTCTTAATGAAGATCCATAATCTTTACCTTTATATGTTATATCTTGTTTTCCAAAAGTTCCAGGAACAACAGAAAGACTATAACTAGCATCTTTAGTAACATAAGTATCTACTTTAGTTTCATAAACTGCAGGAACCATTTCTAATCTATAGCTTGCTGGTTGAACTTCAATAGTTACATCTTTTGTTTCATAAACTGCAGGTACAACAACTAAACGCTGACTTGCTTCTTTAGATACAACTGTTTCAGTTAATTTGTCTGTAGATGCAGCAACTTTTTCAAGTCTTTGGCTTGCTTCTTTTACAACAACTGTTACAGTTTGAGTTTCATAAACTGCTGGTACAATCTCTAAACGCTGACTTGCTTCTTTTACAAGAACATTTTCAGTTTCATTTTTAAATTGTGCAGGACGCGTAGAAATTTTCTTATACGCTGGTGAAGTTTGGATAGTTACTTCTTCGTTTTTCCATACATCAGGAGTTTTACAACGAACGTAACATTTTCCTGGTTCTGGATTGTCTGGCAAATCTTGTGCAGTTAC
>CALIIP010000247.1 GCA_938018045.1 uncultured Flavobacteriaceae bacterium | reverse complement strand
CGACAATGTCTTTATTGATATCAATTAAGACTTCAGAAAAACGAATTTGAAATTCTTTTCCGACAAAAGAAGTGTCATTCTTTAAATCGTACTTAGATAAAGCTTTTTGTTGTATTTCTTCAAAAACACAATCACTTCCGTTATTAAGTATAAATGTGTATAAGCCATCATTATACGATTCAAAAACTGCTGTTTCCATTTTTTATAAATTAATAATAATTATTCGTCATCAAAATCGTCTTCGTCAGCGATTTCGTCTAAATCCAAGTCTTCATCTTCAACTTCTTCATCGTCGTCTTCGTCTTCATCTTCTTCAGCATGATTTTCTAAAGCCTCTGTCAAGCGAACTCCAACCTTAACTAAATAGATTATTTCGTCAGTTCTAATTTCTAATGCTTCAACAGTTTCGTTTTTAGCATTTTTAAAAGAAATGATGTTTTCATAGTCATATCCATCTGGATATTCTTCAACAATCAGATCTAAAATTTCATCATTCAGTTTGGTATAATCAACAATTATTCGTTTCATATGATTAAAGATTATTTTGGAATTTAATAAAAAGAGGAATGCACAATAAAAATATTGTGGAATAAAAAGGAATTATCTTTACGGAAGCTAGCTCTAAAATTCGGTTACTTAAATGATAAGTTGTTTTTGAATATGACTTCCTAATTTTCAAAAACCCGAACACATAAACAAAATTCATAATGCGCAGCTAAAAGTTTTAAATTTAACTTTAGATATTACAAATGAAATAAAAAAATCAACACAAAAATTATTTATTTTAAAAAAAATTCAATTTTTTTTAAATCCTTATTTATTTAAGGTTTTAATAAAACATAGATTTATAGCGTTATGAAATTTTAATTGCATCAATAAACAACGATAAAAGAAATAAAAAACGGTCAAAAAAATATAAATAGATTTTATTAAAAAAATATAAAATATATGTGATTTTTTAAAAAAGTTTTCTCTACATTTGGTACTTGTAGGAGTTAAATCCTACATTCTTTTTCATAGCAATTTTCCCACTTAAGAGATTAAGTGGGTTTTTTTATTTAATTTTTAAGAGTAGTTTTTTTGAAAAAAATTAGTCGTTTAACTTTAAAACAGCCATAAACGCTTGCTGTGGAATTTCTACATTTCCTACTTGACGCATACGTTTTTTACCTTTTTTCTGCTTTTCAAGTAATTTTCTTTTTCTAGAAATATCCCCTCCATAACATTTTGCAGTAACATCTTTACGAAGTGCTTTGATAGTTTCTCGAGAAATAATTTTTGCGCCAATTGCAGCTTGAATCGGAATATCAAATTGTTGTCTTGGTATCAATTCTTTCAGTTTTTCACACATCTTTTTACCAATATTCTGCGCATTATCTGCGTGAATTAAGGCTGAAAGTGCATCTACAGAATTTCCGTTTAAAAGAATATCTAAACGAACTAATTTTGACTCTCTCATACCAATTGGTGAATAGTCAAAAGAAGCATATCCTTTCGAAACAGTTTTTAATCTATCATAAAAATCAAAAACAATTTCTGCCAATGGCATATCAAATGTCAATTCAACACGTTGCGTAGTTAAATAGGTTTGATTGGTAATCATTCCGCGTTTTTCTATACACAATGACATTACATTCCCAACAAAATCTGATTTTGTAATTATAGTTGCTTTGATATAAGGCTCTTCAATTCTATTAATTGTCGATGGATCTGGTAAATCTGACGGATTATTTAATATAAACGCTTCGTCAGGTTTTCTATTTGTAAAAGCGTGATAAGATACGTTAGGAACAGTTGTAATAACGGTCATATTGAACTCACGTTCTAATCGTTCTTGAATGATCTCCATGTGCAACATTCCTAAGAATCCACATCGAAAACCAAAACCTAATGCTGCCGAACTTTCTGGTTGAAATACTAAAGAAGCATCGTTCAACTGTAACTTTTCCATAGAGTTTCTTAACTCTTCGTAATCTTCTGTATCTACAGGATATATTCCTGCAAAAACCATTGGTTTTACATCTTCAAATCCTTCTACAATATTAGTTGTTGGGTTGTCTGCATCCGTAATTGTATCTCCTACTTTTACTTCTTTTGCAGTTTTGATTCCAGTAATAAGATAGCCTACATCTCCTGCTTTCACAGATTTTTTTACTACTTGTTCTAATTTCAATGTTCCAACTTCATCAGCAAAATATTCTTGTTCGGTTGCAACAAATTTAATTTTTTGTCCTTTTTTAATTTCTCCATTAAAGACTCTAAAATAAGTTTCAATTCCTCTAAAAGTATTGTAGACAGAATCAAAAATTAGTGCTTGTAGTGGAGCATCTACATCTCCTTTTGGAGCAGGAATACGTTCAATAACTGCTTTTAATATATTGTCAATTCCAAAACCAGTTTTTCCGCTTGCGTGAATGACTTCTTCAGCCTCACAACCTAATAAATCTACAATATCATCTGTAACTTCCTCAGGATTGGCACTTGGTAAATCTACTTTGTTTAAAACAGGAATAATCTCTAAATCATTCTCTAAAGCAAGGTATAAGTTAGAAATTGTTTGTGCTTGTATACTTTGCGCAGCATCAACAATTAAAAGTGCTCCTTCACAAGCTGCGATAGAACGAGAAACTTCATAAGAAAAATCTACGTGTCCAGGAGTATCAATAAGGTTCAAAACATATTCTTGACCTTCATATGTATATTCCATTTGAATCGCGTGCGATTTTATGGTAATTCCACGTTCGCGTTCCAAATCCATAGTATCTAACAATTGATTTTTCTGCTCTCTTTCAGTAACAGCGCCTGTAAATTCTAATAGTCTATCGGCAAGCGTGCTTTTTCCGTGGTCAATATGTGCAATTATGCAAAAATTTCTAATGTGCTTCATCCTAGTTCTTCATTCAACTTGCAAATATACTATTATTAATAGGTTTTAATCTATAAAAAATTTCCCCAACAAAATTCTAAACTTTGTTGGGGAAATTATACAAGGTGTTTTTTACTGATCCTTTTTTAATCTTGCCATTCAGCAATAAAAAGATTGGTGTCTTTTCCGCCACCATTATTTCTATTTGAAGAGAAAATTAATTTTTTCCCATCATTAGAAAACACTGGAAAAGCGTTGAATGATTTTCCGTAAGTAATACGTTCTAAATTTTTCCCGTCAATATCAATCATGTATAAATCAAAAGGAAATCCTCGTGGACTATCAAAGTTAGATGAAAAGATAATTTTCTTTCCTGAAGGATGAAAAAACGGACTCCAATTTGCATTCCCCATTTTTGTTAACTGACGTAATTCAGAACCATCAGCATTACAAATATATAGCTCCATTTCTGTTGGTTGCACTAATCCTTGAGCCAATAAATCTTTATATTCTTTTATTTCTTCATCCGTTTTAGGTCTTGACGAACGGAAAATTAATTTTGTTCCGTCTGGAGAAAAGAATGCACCACCATCATACCCTAATTCGTGGGTTATTTGCTTTACATCACTTCCATCAATATTCATGGTGTATAATTCAATATCACCACTTCTAGTTGAAGTGAAAACTATTTTATCACCTTGTGGAGAAACAGTAGGTTCAGCGTCATAACCGATTTCATTAGTCAATTGCTTTACAACATTTCCTTCTAAATCAGCGACAAAAATATCGTATGAATCATAAATAGGCCAAATGTATTTCCCATTAACTTTCATAGGAGTTTCAGGACACTTTTCGTCACCAAGATGTGTTGAAGAGTAGATAATATGTTTATTGTCTGGCAAGAAATAAGAACATGTAGTTCTTCCTTTTCCAGTACTTAACATTGGCGGAATTTTATCTTCAAAAGTTTCGCCAACATTCATCAAAAACATTTGATCACATTCAACACCCCATTCTTTATTGTTAGATTGAAATACGATTTGCTTGTCATCAAAACTCCAATATGCTTCAGCATTATCACCACCAAAAGTGATTTGTTTTAATGATTTAAAATGTTTTTCTCCTTCTAAAATAAGTGAATTTTCAACTATTTCAGTCTCATTTTCTGAAGAGGGAACTTCTTTTTTGTCAACCTTGCAAGAAAAAAGTAACGGTATAAATAAAAGTGTATAAATATATTTCATTTGTTGATTTTATTAGTAATTTTGCACAAAATTAAGACTTATATTATGAAGAAAATATTGCTATTAGTTATTTTTATATCGCTATTCGGATGCAAAGATGAACATAATTATGCAAATATAATTAAAGAAGATGTAACTTTTTTGGCTGATGATAAATTAGAAGGAAGAGGAACAGGAACAGAAGGTGAGCGTTTGGCATCAGAATTTATTGCAAGTCGTTTTAAAAAATTAGGAATTTCTCCGAAAGGAACAAATGGATATTTTCAAGAGTTTAATTTTACGCCAAAAACAGGACCACATTCTGAAGCAAAATTTATTGATCAAAAAGAAGACGGATCAATAACAGGAAGAAATGTTTTAGGATTTATAGACAACAAAGCAGAAAATACAGTTGTAATTGGTGCTCATTATGACCATTTAGGTTATGGAAATGAAGGTTCATTATATAGAGGAGAAAAAGCAATTCATAATGGTGCAGATGACAACGCAAGTGGAGTTGCAGTGATGTTAAACTTGGCTGATAAATTAAAAAAGACTAACATAAATAATAATTATCTTTTTATGGCATTTTCAGGTGAAGAAATGGGGCTTTTAGGTTCAAATTATTTTGTAAAAAATGCAACTATCGAAACAAAAAACATCAACTATATGATCAATATGGATATGGTTGGTAGATTAAAAGATAGCACGTTAGCAGTATATGGAACAGGTACTTCTGCTATTTGGAGACAAACAATTAGTTCTTTAAATGATGATTTTAATTTGGTAGAAAAGGAATCAGGAGTTGGACCATCAGATCACACATCTTTTTATTTGGCTGATATTCCTGTATTGCACTTTTTCACAGGTCAGCACGAAGATTATCACAAGCCATCTGACGATCAAGAATTATTGAATTATGACGGAATGTATAAAATTTCTGATTATATATTTTCTATAGTTTCAGATTTGGATGATAATGGAAAATTGGTATTTAAAAAGACCAAAAACGAATCAGAATCTGCACCAAGATTTAAAGTGACTTTAGGAGTAATTCCAGATTATTTATTTGAAGGAAAAGGAATGCGTATTGATGGTGTTACTGATGATAAACCTGCACACAAAGCAGGAATTGTAAAAGGAGATGTTGTAACAAAAATGGGAGAGATTGAAATTGTAGATATGATGAGTTATATGACTGGATTATCAAAATTTGAAAAAGGAAGTACAACAACTGTTGAGGTATTAAGAGACGGAAAAACACTGAAAACGCAAGTAACATTTTAGTCGTAGGACGACAGCCAAAAAACAATCAATAATATATTTTAAAGCATCTAGAATTGGTAAAAATAGGAAACATAGAATTGCCAGATTTTCCATTGTTGCTCGCGCCAATGGAAGACGTAAGTGATCCGCCATTTCGTGCGTTGTGTAAAGAGCAAGGCGCAGATGTTGTGTATACAGAATTCATTTCTTCTGAAGGATTGATTAGAGACGCTGCAAAGAGCGTTAAAAAACTCGATATCTACGAAAAAGAAAGACCTGTTGGAATTCAAATTTTTGGAGCAAACTTGGAAAGTATGCTTCAAACTATTGATATTGTTGAGCGATCAAAACCAGATATTATAGATATTAATTTTGGGTGTCCTGTAAAGAAAGTAGTATCAAAAGGTGCTGGAGCAGGAATCTTAAAAGATATCTGTTTGATGGAAAAGTTGACTGCAGAAATGGTAAAGAGAACAAATTTACCAGTTACAGTAAAAACACGTTTAGGCTGGGATCACAATTCAATAAAGATTGTTGAGGTTGCAGAAAGATTACAAGATGTAGGATGTGCAGCTATTTCTATTCATGGTCGCACACGTGCTCAAATGTATAAGGGTGATGCAGACTGGAATCCAATTGCAGCAGTAAAAAACAATCCAAGAATGCACATTCCAATTTTTGGAAACGGAGATGTAAATACTCCTGAAAGAGCACTAGAAATGCGTGACAAATATGGTTTAGATGGCGCAATGATAGGTCGTGCTAGTATTGGTAATCCTTGGTTTTTTAAGCAAGTAAAGCACTTTTTTGAAACAGGAGAACATTTACCAGAAATTACTATTGCGCAGAGAGTAGAAACTGCCAAAAGGCACTTGCAAATGGAGATTGATTGGAAGGAAAGTGAGATGCAAGGTGTTTTAGAAACAAGACGTCATTATGCTACTTATTTTAAAGGTATTCCTCACTTTAAAGAATATAGAATGAAAATGGTGACTTCTAATTCTTCACAAGAAGTATTCGATGCATTTGACGAGGTTTTGCAGAAGTTTGGGTAAATTCACTAAATTTACAAGAAAAGAACAGCATGCGTAAATTTTTATTAGGAGTATTTGTAACATCCATTTTACTTTTTGGGTTTAGATATTGTGATAGTAAAAAAGACACTATTATTTTAAAAGAAGGCTCTTCACTTATTCAGAAACAACTTAAAAATGTTGGAAAATTAGTTGTTACAGAAGGACATTTTAGCGAAGTTTTTAATTACAAAAATTCAAAAGATATATTCGGACAATATTTTACGGCAGAAAAAAAGGCGTTGGTTGTTGTAAATACAGATGTTACGATTTCTTATGATTTAAGTAAATTGGAATATGACATTGATGAACTTAATAAAACAGTGCGTATTACTTCAATTCCTGAAGAAGATATTACTTTAAATCCTGATTTTGAATATTATGATATTCAGGCTGATTTTTTAAATCCTTTTGAGGCAAAAGATTACAATGCAATTAAAGAAACTGTAAAGAAATCTGTGTTAAAAAAGATTGAAAATTCTAGTTTAAAAAACAATGCTAAAAATAGGCTGTTCAGTGAGTTGTCTAAATTTTATATACTTACAAGTTCTCTTGG
>CALIIP010000246.1 GCA_938018045.1 uncultured Flavobacteriaceae bacterium | reverse complement strand
TACTTGGAGGCATTGGTACAAAACCAGATTCTATATAATCTGCATTAAAAATGTTATTTGCTGTTACTGTAAAACTGAATTTATTCACATCAACAATTACAGAAGCGTCCCAAACATTATAACTTGTTCCTACAGTACGTTCTGCATGTTTGTAAATAATATTTTGTCGTACGTTTTTGACGAACTGAGAACTAAAACGTGTGATAAATTGATGTTTTAAAGTGTTTAAAGAATACCTTGACAAATCTTTGTTTTGGTCTAAAATATCATCCTCTAAAAAAGAATATCCAAATGTTATAGTTTGATTGTAACTGCTTGCTTTAAAATTATATGAACTATCAAATTCAAAACCTTTTGTCGTTACTTCTGCAATATTTGTTGCCGTAAAAATACTCTCATTTGTATCTGGTCTTATATAGTCTATTAAGTTTTTAGAGTTTCTATTAAACAGGGCAATTGCCGCTGAAAAGTTGTCTTTTTTATATTTAAAACCAACTTCTTGAGCAAATGCCTCTTCTGGTTCTAAATTTTCATTTCCACTAGTTACTGGATCGCTGTAAAATAAATCTGTGTATGTTGGTATTCTGTATGTAATACCTAAATTTCCATAGGCTTTTAAATTGTCTGATAATTGAAAACCAACATCAAGACCAGGAAATGCGTGAAATTTAAAATCAGAAAAATAAGTAACGGCAACTCCTGGAGTTACATCTACATTATCGCCAATTTTAAAGCGATGTTCTAAAAATAGATTTGCCATCGTTCTATCTCTCTCCCCTAAATTATTACTACTGATAGATACTTTTGAAACGTCTAAACCAAAACCTGTAATACCAATATTTGATGTGTATGATGCGTTTGCTTCTACTCCAACTTTATTGGTGATATGAAGGTTTCTATAAAAACTTGGATCGTCTCTTCTTAGTAGAAAAATATCTTGACCTCTTTTCCAATAAACACGAGGTTTTATTTTAAAGTTTTCTGATCTAAAAGTTGTAGAAATTCCTACTAAACTACTCTGTGTTTCTTCATATTCATGAAACGTAGCATTTGTGGTATAAAAGTTTTCTGCACCAAATTTCTTGTCAAAAAAAGTTGCAATCATCTCTATTGGTTGCTTGTTTTTATTAAAAATTCCTTTTAAAAAATAATTGTAATTTTTATAGTCAGAATTATTACGATAACCATCTGATGTTAATGCACCAATATGCGCAATAATTGATGAATTTTCGAATTCTTTTCCAACAGTTACAGAACCGTTAAACTGGCCAAAAGAACCTGTTTCAACATTAGCAGAAACGGTATTTTCTAACTTCTTTTTAGTGACAATATTTATGGCTCCAGTAAAAGCGTTTTGCCCAAAAACTCTTGCTGCAGGTCCTTTTATAATTTCTATTCGCTCGATAACTTCGATAGGTAAAGCGGCATTCATAGTGTGATGTCCTGTTTGCGAATCATCCATTTTTACACCATCAATTAATAATAGCGTTTGATCAAAACCTCCACCTCTTATGTATAAATCTGCTTGACTTCCAGCAGTCCCTCTTCTTCTTATATCAACTCCTGCAACATTTTGCAATAAATCTGCAACGTTTGTTGCGGCACTTAACTGAATTTCATCAGCCGTAATAACAGAAATTGTACGTGAATTTTCTTTAAATGGTAAGTCAATTCTACTTGAAGTAATAACGACAGAATCTAATTGCTCAATTTTTTCTTCTTGTGAAAAAGAGTGACTCGTTACCAACAATGTTAGCGCAATTATTATTTTTAATTTGGTATTCATTTCAAAATATTTTTATGCTGCAAAAATAGAGAAACACTATATAGTAAAATACTAAATTCAGACATATTTATAACGCTTTTGAGTCTGTAATTTATTATTGAGCACAACTATTATTAATATAAAAATATCTTTTTTTGATAATTTATTATTGTTTATCAATAATTATTTATATGTTTGCACCATCAAAACTAACATACACATGAAATCAAAAACAAAACAACTACTTAAAATAATGCATGTTCTTTCTTGGATTGTATTTATAGGATTACTAATCAAAACGGGAACTATCATTATAACTTACCTAATAAGTATAGGGAATCCTGAAGCCTCAAAAAACCTATTTGGTGGCTTGAACTTATCAGAATATTACAATTATAGTTTTAAACAATATACTTTTATTGTAAGTTATAAAGTTTTACTCTTTGCTGCTGAAGCACATATTGCATACTTAGTTATACAACTGCTAAGTAAATTAAACTTAGAACAACCTTTTAATGCTAAAGTTCAAGGGTTGATGCAAAAAATAAGTTATAATGTTTTTTACTTATGGATTTTGGCGACCATCCATAATACACATGTTCAGTTTTTAGGAAAGAAATATCGATTTACAATTGATCTATTCTCAAGCGACTTTATCTTTCTTGCAGGAATCATATTTATTTTTGCACAAATAGTAAAACGAGGAATAGAAATACAATCTGAAAACGAATTAACAATATAAATATGGCAATAATCGTAAATCTTGATGTAATGCTTGCCAAGCGCAAAATGAAGAGCAAAGACTTGGCGGAAATTATTGGCATTACTACTGCAAACCTTTCTATTTTAAAATCTGGGAAAGCGAAAGCTGTACGTTTTTCTACATTGGAAGCAATCTGTAAGGCATTAAATTGTCAGCCTTCAGATATTTTGGAATATGTAGAGGATAATTGATTGAAAAGCATGTCAATTCGAGTGGTTTTTATGAGCAACGAATAAAAATTGTATCGAGAATCGTCTTTTATAATTAATATCAAGTTCTCGATACAAAATTTTTTCTGCTTCGACTCCGCTCAGCAACCAAAAAAAATTTCACTCGAACTGATGTTGCGTAATTAGATTGCTTCTCCTCCTGTAGCGGATCGCAATGACGTTATAATTGGCATTCAGAAATTAAAAAACAGTTTTACAATCGTTACAGACATATTTTGTCTTCTCAAAAAAGGGAAATAGCATATAAAAAATGTTTTTCCGTTGCGCAGGAGCAACTAAAATTTGAGTTGAATTACATTGCTTACAATGTATATCATTGCCGTCTATATCTTTCCTGTACTTTCTTATTGTATTGTATATCTCTAATGCTTTTTGAGCGTCATCATTATGAACTTGCAACTTTACACCTCCAACTGCTTGGCTAATTAAAGGATCAGAATCTATCGTTTTTTCATCCAATAAACGCGTTCTAATGTTTTCAAAATCTAATTTTGATTTAACCAAATTTGCTTCTGTAGAATACTCAAATACTGCTAATGTTGTAAACATGTCCATCTGTTTTGTTTTTAATTAGGTATTACAATTTTCTTGCCAAGAAACTTTGGTTTTTTATTAAAAAGTAAATCTAAACTCAATTTTACACGTGCGAAAATTTCTCTTATTTTAACCTTTTTACCACTACTTCCTCCTACATTCTTGGCGTTGTAACCAATAGCCTCCATGTTTTTAGCACTTGCTATTGCAATTGCGCGTTCGTTATGAAATTGCTGAGAAATAATCGTTACAGATTCTTGTCCGAAAATAGCTTTACATCGAATAACAGAATCCAAAGTTCTAAATCCAGCATAGTCTAAAAAAATGTTTTCTTCAGGAATTCCACCTTTGATTAAATCTTCCTTAAAAGTCGTTGGCTCATCATAATATTGTGTCCCGTTATCTCCACTAACAATAATATATTTGATTTTTCCTGCTTTGTAAAGTGCTATTGCTGCTTCAATTCTAAATTTATAAAAGAGGTTTACATTTCCGGTAGAAACATACTTTGAAGTCCCTAAAACCAATCCAACTTTGTTAAAAGGAATATCTGAAGTGTTGTTATAGGTTTTATTTTTTGCTTTTCGTTCTACATAAACATTCGACAGAAAAATAACAGCCACAACAAGCAAACTTAAGGTTAATCCAAATTTTAACAATTTACGCATACCCAAATGTACTGATAAAAAATAATAATGAGTACTTTTACTAACATGTTTGCTCTTGTAGATTGTAATAATTTTTACGCATCCTGTGAGCGTGTTTTTAAGCCACAATTGCGTAATAAACCTATCGCCATATTATCTAATAATGATGGTTGTGTAATTGCGCGTAGTGATGAAGCAAAAGCGCTCAACATACCTATGGGAGCGCCAGCATTTAAGTACAAAGCTTTTTTCAAGGCAAATGATGTTACTGTTTTTTCTTCTAATTATCCGTTATATGGAGATATGAGTGATCGTGTTATTTCGATTTTAAAGCAGTTTACTCCAGACATTGAGCCATATAGTATTGATGAGGCTTTTTTAGAATTTAAAGGCTTTGAAAATTATGACATGCAATCTTATGGAGAAACCATACAGAAACGCATTCTTAAATGGACTGGCATACCAACAAGTGTTGGGTTTGCTCCAACAAAAGCATTGTCAAAGGTCGCAAATAAAGTTGCTAGGAAGTTCCCTAAGGAAACAAATAATGTTTTTATAATCCATACAGATGAACAACGTATAAAGGCTTTAAAATGGACTAAAATTGAGTCTGTTTGGGGAATTGGAAGAAGACTGTCGAAACGTTTAAAACTTCAAGGAGTTAAAACTGCGTATGACTTTTCTTTACTTTCTGATACTTGGGTATTGAAAAACTTTTCTATTACAGAACTAAACCTTAAAAAAGATTTGGAAGGCAAACCAACTTTAAAATTAGAAGATACAACAAAATCAAAAAAATCTATTGCTACAACACGCAGTTTTGAAACAACGTATTCTGATATAGACAACATAAAAGAACGTATCTCTACATTTGCTTCGAGTTGCGCAGAAAAACTAAGAAAGCAACATTCTTCTTGTAATTTTATCATTGTACTTCTCAGCAGTGACAGACATAAAAAGGAAAATCAACAACATCGAGAATCTATTCATGTTCCTTTGCCTTATCCAACCAACTCTTCACTAATTATCTCAAAATATGCAGTAAAGGCTGTTTCCAAAATTTTTAGAAACGACATAAAATATAAGCGTGCAGGAGTTATTGTTACAGGTTTAGTTCCTACGGATAATCATCAGTTAGATTTTTTTGCAGCCCAAAACCCAAAACATACTTCTTTAATGAAGGCAATTGACAATTTAAATAGTAAATTAGGAGTTTATAAAATTAAATTGGGAAATCAAGATTTGAAACGCACATGGAAAATGCGTCAAGAACATTTATCGCCAAGATACACAACAGATATTAATGAATTATTAATCGTAAAATAATGATGACAAACTCACAAACCCTAACCTTTTTCTCTCCTGAAGTTCATGAAAACTCTGGAGCAACTTTTGTCGATATTGGTATTTCAGCAGGTTTTCCATCTCCTGCAGAAGATTTTGTTCAAGAGCGTGTTAGTTTAGATAAAATACTTATTAAAAATCAAGAGGCAACTTTTTTTGCGCGTGTTAGCGGACAATCTATGATAGATGCTGGAATAAATGACAAAGATTTATTGGTGATAGACAGAAGTATAGAACCTGTAAATAATAAGATTGCAGTTTGTTTTATTGATGGTGAGTTTACAGTAAAAAGATTACGTGTAGATGGAACAAAAGTATGGTTAAAACCAGAAAATCCTGATTACCCAATTATAAATATCACCGAAGAAAACGACTTTTTGATTTGGGGAATCGTAACCAATGTAATTAAGAGTGTTTAGAGATATAAACCTATGATAAAGTCTTAAAACAATCACAATTTTTCGGTCAACAATCTAAAGTATTAAAATAAAATATTATCTTCAAACTCATTTTTAACTTAAAAATAATTACATGAAATTAAAAAGCATTCTTATTGTTTCCCTTGCGTTTATTTCGGCTGTAGGCTGGTCCCAAACCAAGTTAATTGAAAAGGTAACAAAGACAGGTAGCGAAGTTATTATTCCCTACGAAAAATACGAACTCAGCAATGGGTTAACACTTGTGATTCATGAAGATGATTCTGATCCTTTGGTACATGTAGATGTAACCTACCATGTAGGATCTGCTCGTGAAGAACTTCAGAAATCTGGGTTTGCACATTTCTTTGAACACATGATGTTTCAAGGTTCTGAAAATGTAGCTGATGAAGAGCATTTTAAATTAATCTCTGCTGCAGGAGGTACATTAAATGGGACAACAAATGGAGATAGGACCAACTATTTTGAAACTGCACCAAGCAATCAGCTAGAATTGATGCTTTGGATGGAAGCAGATCGTATGGGCTTTTTCCTAGATGCTGTAACTCAAGAAAAATTTGAGGTACAAAGAGAAACCGTAAAAAACGAAAAAGGACAAAATTTAGACAACCGTCCTTATGGTCCTAGTAGAGAGTTAATGGCAGAGACACTATATCCTTATGGTCATCCATATTCATGGTTAACGATTGGGAAATTGAAAGATCTTGACAGAGTTAATGTTGAGGATCTTAAGAAATTCTTTATGAGATGGTACGGACCAAATAACGCAACACTTACTGTTGGTGGTGATGTGAATCCTAAAGAAGTAATTAAAATGGTTGAAAAGTATTTTGGTGTTATTCCAGCAGGACCAGAAGTAAAATCAATGAAATTAGATCCTGTTGTTTTAAACGAAAACAGATATGTATCATATGTAGATAAAAATGTTAGATTTCCTGCATTACTTTTAAGTTTCCCAGCAGTAGAACGTTTTCATCCAGATGAGGCTCCTTTAGATTGCCTTTCAGATATTTTAGGGACAGGTAAAGGTTCATTTTTAGCCAAAAAATTTGTACAGACTAAGAAAGCCGTTGCAGCAATGAGTTCGAATCCATGTAGTGAATTGGCAGGAACATTTACAATAAGTATTTATCCTTTTCCAGGATCAGTGCTTGCTGATGTAGAAAGTGATATACATAAAGCATTAGAGGAATTCGAAAAAACAGGAGTTACACAAGATGATGTTGATAAATTCAAGATCAGTATGGAAACCAATTTTATTAATGGTCTTGCCAGTGTAAGTGGTAAAGTATCGCAACTTGCGAGTTATGAGACTTTTTTAGGTGATCCAAATGGTGTTAAAGCTGATTTAGCGCGTTACCAAAATGTTACTAAAGAAGATGTATTAAGAGTTTATAATAAATATGTCAAGGGTAAACCTTCAGTAGTTTTAAGTGTTTTACCTAATGATGGAACAAAACCTGCAAGAGAAAATAATTTCACACCAACTACAGAAGGTGATAGCCCTTTCTTAACTACAGATTATAGTGGATTATCTTATACACGACCAACTGGAGATAAATTTGACAGAAGTATCCAACCAAAACCAGGAGCTTCACCTCTTGTTAAGGTGCCAGAATTCTGGTCTAAAAAATTGGATAACGGAATGAAAATTATTGGTACTGAAACCAATGAAGTTCCTACTGTAGCAATTCAACTAAATATTAATGGAGGACACAGAATGGATATGTACACACCTACCAAGTCTGGTTTAGCGGTATTAACTGCTTCGATGATGAGTGAATCTACTCAGAACTATACTTCGGAAAAGATACAGGAAGAGTTACGTAAGATTGGTAGCCGTATGTTTGTTTCAGCTAATAATTCTAGAACGACCATAAGCGTAACTGCTTTGAAGAAAAACTTGGCAAGAACTATTGAAATAATGGAAGAAGTTCTTTACAGACCTAAATTTTCTCAAGAAGATTTTGACCGTGTAAAGAAAAGACAATTAGAAAATTTGAAGTCTTCAACTAAAGACCCTTCAGCTATTGCTTCTAATGTATACAGAAGATTATTGTATGGCGATGACCATATCTATGCTGTACCATCAAGTGGTATTGAAGAATCTGTGAGTATTATTACATTGGAAGATGTTCAAAACTTTTACAACAAGTACTATGCACCAGAATTATCAGAATTGGTTGTTGTTGGTGATGTTTCTAAAAAGGAGATTATGCCATCTTTAGGCTTTTTGAATTCTTGGGAGAACAAATCTGCCGAAATTCCTCAAATGGCAGCGGTACGTGAACAAGATAAAACTAAAATTTATTTGATTGATAAAAAAGAAGCACCTCAATCGGAAATCCGTATTGGATATGTAACCGATATGCCTTATGATGTTACTGGAGATTATTTCAAATCTACATTAATGAATTATGCTTTAGGAGGCGCTTTTAACAGTAGGATAAATCTAAATTTAAGAGAAGAAAAAGGCTGGACTTATGGTGCTCGTTCATTTTTTAATTCTAATGATAATCCAGGGCCATATACTGCCAGTGCAGGAGTAAGAGGAGAAACAACTGCAGGAGCAGTTTATGAGTTTATGAAGGAAATCACCAATTATAAAAAAGATGGAATTACTGATGAAGAATTGACCTTTATGAGAAATTCAATTGGTCAACGTGATGCTCGTAGCTATGAAACACCTGGTCAAAAAGCAAACTTCTTAGGTAGAATTGTACATTATAATCTTGACAAGAGTTTTGTAGATGAACAATCGAAAATCATCAATACTATTACAAAAGAAGAAATCAATAGTCTAGCAGATAAAACGCTACAAATTGAGAACATGAATATTCTTGTTGTAGGTGATAAGGCTAGTAATATTGATAAGTTAATTGAATTAGGTTATGAAATTATTGAATTAGACGCAAAAGGTAACGTTATCCCTAAAATGGAAACTCCACCAGTTAAAAAAACAATAAAGGATTAAAATAATTTTTTAACCATAAAAAAACTCCGAGTAATTATTTACTCGGAGTTTTTTAATTTAGGAAACAATAATTACTTTAATCTGCTAAAATAATTACTTTATTCTCTTTCATTTCAATAGTTCCTCCATTTATTGGGAATACATATTCTCCATCAACTTTGGTAAAACTATCTTGAAAATCTTCTTCTATTTTAATTGCTCCGCCTTTAAACTTTACAGATCCACTGACCAATAATGAAACTATTGGTGCGTGATTATTTAACATCTGAAATTCTCCATTAATTCCTGGAACTGATACAGAAAAAACTTCTGAAGTTAAAAGAACGGCTTCTGGTGTTACTATTTCTAAAAACATATTTTTTTAGTTTTAAGCTTCTGCTAACATTTTTTCTCCTGCGTCAATTGCATCTTGAATTGATCCTCTCAAGTTAAATGCTGCTTCAGGATATTTATCTAACTCACCATCCATAATCATATTAAATCCTTTAATAGTGTCTTTAATATCAACTAAAACTCCTGGTATACCCGTAAATTGTTCAGCTACGTGAAAAGGTTGAGATAAGAAACGTTGTACACGTCTTGCTCTATGAACTACCAATTTATCTTCTTCAGATAATTCTTCCATCCCTAAAATTGCAATAATATCT
>CALIIP010000245.1 GCA_938018045.1 uncultured Flavobacteriaceae bacterium | reverse complement strand
TCATAAACTACACCAACACCAGCAGTAAATTGTGCAGCATCACCAACTTTACCTCCATCAACATCTACGACATCTCTAGAAAGTTCGTTTTGATCTTCATCCTGAACAAGTCTAATAGCATCTCCTTTATATTCCCAGTTTCCTATAGAAAGGAATCCTGTGAATTTTAATTGATCTGTTGCTTTAGCTTTCAAAGAAAGTTCAATACCTGTGTGTAATTGCTCAACACCAAAGTTTAATGTATTTTGTAAAACTCCACTAACAATTCTTGTTGAACTAGTAACTCTGTCTTTCCAAGAAGTTCTATATAAATCTAAATTTGCAGAAATGTTATCACCTTTAAACGCATAACCAAGTTCTAAACCTAAGATTGTTTCATTTGTTGCAAAATCATTTACTAAGTTGTTAAATGAACTAAAGATATTATCATGGTATGGCTGACGGTCATAATAACCGATGTTTGTATATAATTTGTTTTCATCATCAATAGTATAACTTGCACCACCTTTTACGTTAAATCCAAAATTAGAAATTTTTTCAGAATCTGTTCCTGCTTCAATACCAGAAGGTAAAGCACCAGTTGCTTGAGATGAAGAACCATTAATTAATGATGCATCTGCATATTGGTAATGGTCAAATCTTTGATGCCATTGATTAGATACTGCTCCTTGAAAGAATGCAGACATCTTATCGTTAGCATATTCTAATTGTGCAAATAAACCTCCGTAAGAAATACGCTCGTCATTACTATACGCAATTTTTTCATCCTCATCAAAATCAGCAAATGTTGCAGTCCAAGGGTTTGCAGCCATATCTCTTGTTGTAATCACATTTTTATACGTTCCAAAAGAACCATATGTTTGGTGATTATCATCTTGATTTCTCAAACGAATATTTTCTTGCCAAGATGTTAAACCGTGAAAGTTTTCAACAACTCTAAAGTGCTCTCCATAGTAAGTTCTTAAATCAACACCAACGTTTAAAGTTAAGTTGTCGTTCAATTGTTTTTTAAGGTTAGATACTGCACCATACCAACTATGTAAATTCATAGAAGCACGTGTTACATATCCTCTTTCTGCAGCAAAGTTTCCACCTGCTCCAGAAGTTCCTTCATTAAAAGCATAAATTGCATCAAAATCAATTTGCTTTCTACCGTCATCTCCACCAGTTCTCAATGTAGTTCCACGTCCACCTGTTCCACCTCCACGTCCCCATGAAGCATATAGTACTGTAGATAATTCAGTAGTTTCGTTGATATTAAAATCCCAGTTTAAGTTAGCAACAGGTTTGTGATAGAAATTTCTTCTTTGAGTCATGTACTCACCATTATAAGTTCCCCATTGTCCGTTATACTTTCTACCGTACTTTAGGTAAGTAGAAATATCTTCAGAAAATGCATTGTCATGGTATTGTGGAGCACCAGTAATCAAGAAGTTAAAGTTGTGTTTTTCATTTGGCTTATAACCAAATGAAACAAAATACGTTTGACCTTTTCCATAGTTACCTTCAAAGTATCCATTTCCTTGCCAGTGAGAAAACATAACTGTTGTTCCCCATCCTTTTTCATTTACTCCAGTACTGTAACTTGCTGTAGATTTTAAGTAACCATCGTTTGCCATACCTACACTGAAACTTCCACCTTCTTCTTTATCTGTAGATCTCATTACAAAGTTTACTGTACCTCCAACAGAAGAAATTGCTAATTTAGAAGAACCTAATCCTCTTTGAATTTGTACTACACTTGCAATGTCTGATAATCCAGACCAGTTAGACCAGTACATTTTACCATCTTCCATTCCATTAATTGGTTGTCCATTTAATAAAAATGCAGTGTTTGTTTGATCAAAACCACGAACAGAAATTCTTGAATCTCCGTAACCTGATTGACCAGAAACATAAACAGAAGGAGTGTTTACCAAAGTTTGAGTAATATCTGCAGTTCCAATTTTTGCTTGAATTTCAGCAACTGGTATAGTTGATGTAGCAATTGGAGTTCTTCTAGAGTTTGCCAAGTCGACAATACCAGTTCCAACAATTACAATTTCATCTAATGCTTCTTGAGAAGCAGCTAGTTGAAGTGTTCCTAAATCTACAGTTTGACCTTCTGCAACTGTAAATTCAATCTTTTGTTTTGTGTAACCAATAAATGATACAGTAACTGTACCTGTTCCTGCTGGAACATCTAAAGAGAAGTTTCCACTAAAATCTGTAGAAGCACCTTTTGTCGTGCCTTGTAAAATAACATCGGCTCCAGGTAATGGTTGATTTGTATCATCCATAACTGTTCCGGTAAGTGTTTGTCCATACATAGTTGATGTTGCAATAAACAACGTCACTAATAAAAATTGAGTAATTTTTTTCATCTTAAAGTTAGTGTTTTTTAATAGTTATGCAAATATGAGAAAATTTTATGAAGAATTATTTAATTTTTAGAATTAAATTTTAACAAAAAATTAAGAATATTACCAATGTTAAAAAACGGTATTAATAACTGATAATCAGTAATTTAAAAGATGTTTTCTGTATCGCAAGGAAAGTGTTTTCAACAACTTAACGCTGTGAATATATTTTTTGAGCCAATTCTTTACCCAATTCTACTCCAAATTGGTCAAAACTGTAAATATTCCACACTATTCCTTGTACAAAAATCTTATGCTCATACATTGCAATTAGAGATCCTAAATTTCTTGGTGTCAGTTTTTTAATCAAAATCGTACTTGTAGGTTTATTACCATCAAAAACCTTAAAAGGAAGTAATTTCTCTACGCTTTCTATCTTTCCTTGAAATTTTAAGTCAAGATGAACTTCTTCTTTCGTTTTTCCGTCAGCCAAAGCCTGTGTTTGGGCGTAAAAATTTGCCATTAACTTTTCGTGATGCTCTATATTACCATAAAGTGACTCCTCAAAACCTATAAAATCTGCTGGAATTAATTTGGTCCCTTGATGAATGAGCTGCATAAATGCATGTTGTGCATTTGTCCCTGTACTTCCCCAAATTACACCTCCTGTTTGATAATCTAATTTATTTCCATTTCTATCTACAGATTTACCATTACTTTCCATAATGGCTTGTTGCAAATATGTTGGAAATTTATTCAAATATTGAGAGTATGGTAAAACAACTTCTGTTTCGCACCCAAAAAAATTATTATACCAAATTCCGATAAGCGCCATTATCACAGGAATGTTTTTGTCAAAAGGTGTTATTCTGAAGTGTTCATCTGTTTCAGAAGCACCTTTTAAAAGTTGATTGAAATTTTCAAAACCAACAGCCAAACTAATCGACAAACCTACAGTTGACCATAATGAAAAACGTCCTCCAACCCAATTCCACATTGTGAAAATGTTTTCTTTTTCTATACCAAATGTTGTTACATCTTTTAAGTTTGTAGACACAGCAACAAAGTGCTTTTTGATGGCGTTTTCATCAGCCGTTTCTAAAAACCACTTTCTTATTGTTGAAGCATTGGTAAGTGTTTCTTGGGTTGTAAATGTTTTTGAAACAATAACAAAAAGTGTTGTTTCTGGATCTAATTTTTTTATAATTTCTTGTACGTGATCACCATCAATATTAGAAACAAAATGAACGTTTAAATGATTTTTGTAATACTTAAGCGCATCAACAACCATGTCTGGACCTAAATCAGAGCCTCCTATTCCTATGTTGACAATATCAGTGATTTTTTTATTTGTATATCCTTTCCAACTTCCTGAAACGACCTTATTTGTAAAGTTCTCAATTTGAGAAAGTGTTTGTTTTATTTCAGGTAAAACATCAATTCCGTCAACAAAAATTGGATCTTTTTTTTGAGTTCTTAATGCTGAATGCAATACGGCTCTTTCTTCAGTTTCATTAATTTTATCTCCACTAAAACACTTATCAATAGCATCTTGTAAATCAACTTCATTTGCAAGTTCAACTAGAAGATCTATCGTTTCCTGTGTTATTCTATTTTTAGAAAAATCTATCGAAAAATCATTAAAATTGATAGTGAAATCTTGTTTTCGCTGAGAATTATCATTAAAGAATTTCTTTAAATGGACATCTTTAATTTCAGTAAAATGTTTGGTTAACTTCTTCCAAGATTTTGTTTGAGTTGGATTTATACTTTTTAATGCCATTTTTTTTAAGTTATTGATTTGTTTAATTATAGATTCTTGCAAGTTTTACTAGATTACTCTTCTGTTAATATGGCTACTTCAGTAGGAATATCATCTGGAAAAGAAATCTCGTCTAATTTAGATTTTATTTCAACTATAGAATTTAAATAAATTGGTTTTATTTCTTCTGCCATAGGTTTTGCGGCTGGTAATTTTTGTTTTAATGGGTCAACTTGTTTGCCGTTTTTCCAAAAGCGATAACAAACGTGTGGCCCTCCAGAATTTCCTGTCATACCAACATAACCAATCACATCGCCTTGTTTTACAACCTCTCCTTTTTTAACTGCTTGTTTACTCATGTGCAAATATTGTGTACTATAAGTTCCATTATGGCGTATCTTCACATATTTACCATTCCCTCCTTTTCTACGAGATTCTGTAACAATTCCATTAGCAGTTGCGATAATTGGTGTTCCAATTGGTGAGGCAAAATCGGTGCCTTTATGAGCTCTTTTTTTAAACTTATAAAAAGCAATTCTTCTATTTAAATCGTATCTAGAAGAAATTCTATAATTAAACTTAATAGGTGCTTTTAAAAATTGACGCCTTAATACATTTGTGTTTTCATCGTAATAATCTTCTATCATTCTTGTAGAATCTGCAACAAATTTAAATGCATAAAACGGTTTTTTACCATGTTCAAAATATGCTGCTTTTATTTGATGGATTCCAGCAGAAATAGTATCATCTATATAACGCTCTTCATATATTATTTTGAATCTATCATTCTTTTGAAGTCTAAAAAAATCAATTGTCCAAGCGTAAATATTTGATAAATCATTTGAAATAACAGCGCTTAAACCTTGAGAGTCTAAGGTTTCTGACAATGAACTTGTGATAACTCCAGAAGCCGTTTTTTCGACATACTTTATGGGTTTTCTGTTTTTAATTGCTACAATCGAATCGGTAAAATCTATAATGGTACTTTCTATTTTGTTATGATGGTATATAAATACTTGACCTTGTTCTGTAGAGTCTTTTTTGGCTAAAAGAAGATATGGTTTTCCAGCTCTTAATCGCCTAACATCAAAAGTGTCTTTAATAGTTGTAGCGATTTCGTTGATTATAGGATAGTTGACATGATGTCTGTCTAAAATAACTCCAAAACTTTCTCCTTTTTTAACTGTATCTCTAATAACTATATAATCATCAAGATTATAACCAAATTCATAAATAGGAGTTGGAGGTTGTGGCTGTGCTTCTTCTGTATTTTGAATTTTATCTTTACAAGATATAAGTACAATTGCACATAAAAAAATGGTTATTAAGTTTTTCAAAGGGAAAATTATTATTTATGAGATTAAAAGCCTCAAAAATACAATTTTATTTTCAGAAAATTATGTTAAAAGGATGTGCCAACCCTTTAAATTGATCTAAATCTGCTTTTAAAGAACCAACCGCTAAATCTGCTTTTATTCTAATAGGAATTTTGTTTTTATCAGCAGTTATCCAGATAGTTAAACTTTCTTGGGCTTTAAAAATACGTCCTGATTGAACTGAAGGTCTAAATTTTAAACTTTTAATTTTTCCAAACTTCGTTTTTATTACTTCTTCTCCCAAATATTTCATCTTAAACCCAAAAGTTTCGTAGTCAAGAAACATATCTAGTTCCAATTCATCACCAACTTTAATGTCATTAATATCTTGACTCCTAAGATAATAAAAAGAAGATAGAATATCTTGAACGTTATCAATTGTTACTGTTTTCTCTTTCTTTTTTTTAATATCTCTAACGAATGCCGTTTTTGCATCTTGATCAAAATAAACATCTCTTGAAATGATATGTCCGCCTTCATCTACTCTTCTTCTAAATTTATAAGGTTTTAAGTCATCCTTATAAAACCAAGTTTGATAATTATCTTTCACTTTAAAGAATAGTTTGGTAACACCAGTAGTCCATCCTCTACCAATAACATGATAGGCTTCTTTATTGTTTTCAGTAGTTGATTCTAAAGCAACCGTTGCAAAACCAGCATTTATGAGTCCATAATGCATGCGGTATTTAAGCCATTCACCGCTTTTAAAAACCTCATCTTTCTTTTGCGCATGAGAAATGGTTAAAGTACAAAGTAATATTCCGAGTATAAATTTTTTCATGTGTTTCGGTAGTTTTGTCTCCTACTTATTTGTGAAATTACAATTACCATTCCAAAAATAAAAAAAGCCTAACGATTAAACGTTAAGCTTTTCTAAAAATTATAGTGAAAATTATGATTCTGTGATTATTTGACAACTTTCTAGATTTGTTATTCCCCAATTTTCAATCTCATCTTGAGACCATAATTCTGGAAAGAAAATTCTTTTTTGATAACGAGGGTGCATATATTTTTGCCAATTACTTCCACCTGTCGCTTTAATATCTCCATCGCCTATATATTTGTTGGCTGCGTTATAATGAGCCATTACCCATTTTACATTTACTGTATAATCATAATGACGCATTGCATTTATTAAATCAATATTTTCTTGTGTTTCTTTAGGCAGTTGTTTGAATTTTTTACCGAGATTTATTTCGTTATAATCCTCCATGAAATCAATAAAATCTCCCATATACTTTTTCTCAAAAAGTTTTAAAAGTATAGATTTTTCACCTGTTTCATAATTTTTTCCTGCTGCTTGCCAGTATAAATGATCAAATGCATTTTTAAAAGGTGTATCTCTGTCAATAGTTTTTCTGAATCTGATGTCAATTAAATTAATCAATTCTGTTGATGCAAATTCTATTTTTCTGTATTGAGCAGATTGAAAACCACTTGCAGGAGCCAGCGTATTTCTGAATTTTAAATATTGATCTACATCCATTCCATTCATCATAACGGTAAATGAGCTAGAAAGCATATCAAAATAACGACTAACACGCGCTAAATGTTTTGCAAATTTTTCTGCCGTTAGAGTTTCTGCCATAGCAACTTGGTCAATTTCCCACAAAATCATTTTAAACAACAATTCATTCACTTGATGGTACATAATAAATACCATTTCGTCTTTTTCTGTCGTACGTGGAGTTTGCAAACCTAAAAGCGCATCTGTTTGTATATAATCCCAATAAGTTGTAGGTGTGCTCCATAGTAATCCCTCGAGCATCGTATTCAATGGAACTCCTAATTTCTTGTATTTTTCTTCTATTTGTTGAAGTAATTCGTCTTTTTTCATTTTATCTATTTTCACTTATTCTTAATTTACTTTTTCTATCTGATGGAAAAATAAACTTTATGAGAAAGGTGATTTGATATTTTTAAAATTTGGATTCATTTTAAAACAAAATAATTTTACAACTTAGTTTTCTATAATGTTCCTCTGTTTTCTTGTTCTCTTTCAATCGCTTCAAAAAGTGCTTTAAAGTTACCTACACCAAAAGATTGCGCTCCTTTTCTTTGTATGATTTCAAAGAATAACGTTGGTCTATCTACAACTGGTTTTGTGAATAATTGTAATAAATAACCTTCATCATCACGATCAATAAGAATACCGTGTTCTTTAAGAACCTCAACATCTTCGTCAATCTTTCCAACGCGTTCAATTAAATCATCATAATAAGTATCTGGAACATATAAAAACTCTACGCCTCTATCTCTCATTGCTGATACTGTCTTTACAATATCATTGGTAGCAACGGCTATGTGCTGTACTCCTGCACCTTTATAAAAATCTAAATATTCTTCAATTTGTGATTTCTTTTTCCCTTTTGCAGGTTCATTAATCGGAAATTTAATTCGACCATTTCCGTTAGACATCACCTTAGACATTAATGCTGTATATTCCGTAGAAATATCATCATCAGTAAATGAAATGATTTGTGCGAAGCCCATAACCTTTGCATAAAAATCACACCATTCTTTCATTTCTCCCCAACCAACGTTACCAACCATATGGTCTACAAACTTTAAACCAACTGGTTCTGGATTGTAATGAGATTCCCATTTTTGATATCCTGGAAGAAAAGTTCCTTTATAATTTTTTCGTTCTACAAATATGTGAACAGTTTCTCCGTATGTATAAATTCCTGAACGGATTACAGAACCATCTTTATCTTCTTCAAGAGTTGGTTCCATAAAAGGTTTCGCACCTCTTTTTGTAGTCTCTTCAAATGCTTTTGTAGCATCCTCAACCCAAAGTGCCATTACCTTTACACCATCTCCATGTTTGTTAATATGAGCGTTTATAGGTCCGTTTTCATCTAAAGGCGTAGTTAGTACTAAGCGAATTTTATCTTGTTTCAAAACATACGAAACGCGATCTTTTATACCTGTTTCTAGTCCTGCAAATGCATGTGATTGAAAACCAAATGCTGTTTTGTAAAAATGTGCAGATTGTTTTGCATTACCAACATATAACTCAACATAATCGGTTCCTAAAAGTGGTAAAAAATCTTCTGCGTCTTCGAATAATTTCTCTAATCCGTATTCAGTATTTTGTAAATCCTTTAAATTTTTTATTTCTGCTGCCAT
>CALIIP010000244.1 GCA_938018045.1 uncultured Flavobacteriaceae bacterium | reverse complement strand
AGCTATCGTAAAAGATTTTTATAGAAATGTTCAACAATATCAACCTTCAATTGCATTGAGTAAAGCAAAGCAAAAATACCTTAAAAATACAGATGGAGTAGGCGCATTTCCAGGTAATTGGGCAACCTTTCAATTAATTGGCAGTAACGAATTTTTGATTAAATCAAATTTCTATTATTGGACGAAATATATTTTGCTAGGTATAATTTTAATAGCATCTTTTACATTCTATAATTTATTGATGAATAGGGTTGTTCTTAAATAATGAAATTACCGAAAAAAGATGTTTTTATATATTTATTATTTAGGAACAACCCTCATGAATATAAAGTAGATAATCATATACCTAAATTGCTCTTTGTGGACGAATTCGCTTTAACATTCTCCTGGAGGATTTCTTTTCTTTGAAGGAATTGTATAATCAGATCCCAGAATTATTTTATGTTCAAAATTGTTAATGTCTACAGCAAATGAACGTCCTTGGCATGGTTTATTTTTATATACAATTTCTTTTCCATTCCAAGAATTATCTCCAAAATTTGGGAAAAGAACCCATACATAGTCTCCAATTTTGTTTGAAACTAATCTCCAGACAAAACCAGGGATGTTGTTATCTAGTTTGACAACTGTTTTTGTCTTTCCATCAGGGTCTTTGAAATGACCTGTAATATGATTAGTTCCTTTATCTGGACTAGGAAGTTCATCTAATATGTCTGTAATATCTAGATTTGGCAGTTCATCATTATCTTGGACCCTAATTGGTAATGCATATTTAATTCTATCTAGCTGCTTAAAATCTACTATTTCATATTTCTCATTATCTTTAAATTCTTCTTTAATTTTTACAGCTAGGTTCAATTCAAAGTTACTTATTGAAACAATGGCTATTTGAAAAAATACAACCTGCCCATTTTTATACTCAATTTTATTTGCTATTGGTAGTCTAATTCCTCTGCTATCTTCTGGTTGAATCATTCTTAAAGGATTGTTTCCTTCTTTATCAATATTCTTAATAACTACCTTACCTCTGGCATATTTTTCCATTTTAATTTATTTTTTAAAGACTTGGTTTTGTAATTTATCTATTAAAATCCTAGGTTTTATTTGAATACTCGGATTACTGCTCTTTATTTTTTCAAGTAAGTCAATTGCTTCACTTTTATTGTCTAATTTAATATGAGATAAAGCTCGATACCACAGCGATTGATCTTTTAGAACAACAGCTACAACTTCATATTTTTTAAGTGTTTCTATTGCTTTATGCACCTCCCCAATCCCCAAATAACTAACCCCCAAAAAAAACTGCGAAATGGTATCTGTCTGTACTTCAAAAATCTCAATAGCTGTAACATAGTCACCAGACTCGTAAGCTAAATATCCCATCATCAAGCTATCCACCTCGCCTCCTCGCTTGACCATGTTAGCTGGATAAGGCTCAAAATATTCCGCAAACAATTCTTCATTCGTCATTGCGTTTTCTCTTTCTCCATCCCACAAGAACCAAGCTGCACTTAGCAAAATAGCTATTCCAGCAGCCATTGTCCACCAAGTGCGATGGAGTTGCTGTTTTGAATTAGTAGGAGTTGGCACTTCCGCTTCCGCTAATTCAAAACCCTTAATCTCTGCTAATAGTTCCTTTTGTTTGCTAAAACGAATTGCTTGGTTGACATCCGCTTCAAAAGAATCGTTAGGGGCCTCATTTACAATATCAATCTCCCAGGATTGAATTTCTGTTAATTTTTCCTGTAGTCGGTGATAGCGAATCCCATCTTGTATATTTTGCAATTCATTTAGGGTGCTTGCCAATTGCGGTTCATTCGCCAATCGAGCCTGGAGTGCAACTACCTCTGATTCAGATAATTCGCCTCTTAAATATTGTTCCAATAATAGGTCGTCGGTATTATCCATTGATGGGAACAATTTTTTCGGTTTGTACTAGTCTCCTTAACCGATTGAGACATTTATTTTTTTTTGTTTTCGCTACATTGGTATTTTTGAAATTAAGGGCATTCGCAATTTCTTGCATACTCTTTTTCTCGTAATAAAAATACTCTAAAATAACTTTACAAGGGTGCCCCATTTGCTGTAACAGGTGTGTAATCTTTTGTAGATAGCGTTCTTTTTTTTGTAATTGGTATTCCTCAACTTGCGTTTGGTCTATAGAAACAATAGTTTGAAGCAATAACTGATCTATAGATAACAATGTGTTTTTGCGTTGTTGCAACCTTACTTGTTCTCTCCGAATATTCTTACCTATCGCAAATAAATAACTTTTTAGGGTACTACTAAGCTGCTCTAACTTTCCATAAACAATGTTATCGTATAGTCTAAGTATTACGATCTGATAAATTTCTAATGCTTCTTCTGCACTAGTTTGATAGCGACTAATCATAAAGCTAACAAAGGCCGCTTTATGTTCCATATATACCGTTTTAAGTGCTTGTTTGTCTCCAGCCTTTATTTGTTTAATGATTGTTTCGGACATAATGAGTTAGGAGCTAAGGATATAAGATATGTGATTTTATCAATGTTTTGTCAGAAAAACGGTAACCAAAGTGTCGGACACCTTTGAAGGTGTCCGACACTTTTAGTCACATCTCCATTTTTTCCTGACGATACCTCCAAAATAAAAAACAGATTTTCAATGAATTAAAAAGAAAACAAAGATTTAAAATAATTTTTTTGAAGTCTGAAGGGGTTACCTTTTTCGAATTAATCATAAAGCTAATGAAAACACTTAAAAAGAGAAAAATGAACTGAATTAAATTAAAACCAAATAAAACAATAAGCGACTAGGCATTTCACCTACGTCGCCACAATACACTCAATTGTTTAACCTTGCATTGCTGAAAAAAAGCATGGAAGGAGTCGGGGCAGACACCCCAACTCCTAATGGAAGAACTATGTCAGTTTGGTCGCTGGACGAGGGCTCCTCCATGTTTTTTGTAGGTGGATGCAGCAAATCATTTTACCATGATTTACTGGATGATTTTATGGAACTTCATCATTACTGGTGATGTTGTAGATCTTTAATTGAAAAGTAATGCTGCCTCTTAAATAGAGGCAGCATTTTTCATTTCAATTGTTTTTTCTTTCAACCAACTTTTTAGTGTCAAAGGATTAGTGACAGATAAAAGTAACTCAAATGATTGAATTTGTTTTAAATTATGTGAGTTGTCGGTATATAAATGCACTAATTTTTTAACCATATTTATGAAATTAATATTTGATTCGACTTTTAACTTAGAAATTTTATTATTTCTAATCATCATCTTTTTGAAGGACTCTATTTCATAGTTCAATGGGGTTTTATAATGTTCGTTTCCATTAGCCATCCCTTCAAAATAAGCTCTGATTAATAACTTTTTTATTCTTTCTAAATAAATAAGATTATTACTTGGTTTTAATCCACTTAATAAATTAATTACTTGTTTATAGTTTTTCTGAAAAATTGCTTGATATGCATAAGCTAAAGGGATTAAAAAAGTGCTTACCTCTTTAGGAAGATACTTTTTATGCGTTTCAATGAAATTTATAGACCAATCTTCAGACTCATATTTAAAGCCTATAATACAAATATTGATAAATTCAATATCTCTCATCTTACCATTAATAATAAAAAGCTTATCTCTTATTCCTATTTTGTATAAAGTGAGTGCCTCTGTATGTTTAAATTCTTTTTGAATCAATTCATTGGTAAACGAAAAATTTATTAAATGGACTAATAAGTTGACTTTGTGCTTAGTCTTTAAATAATCCCACTCGTTTAAAATTATTTCTTTAAGTTTAAAGTATAGTTCTGTGCGTTTGTTTTTATGTAAGTCTGTTATTCCTTGAAATATATTTTTTAGTTTATTTTTATTAGTGTTATCTGCTTCTTTTTTTTGATTTAAAATATTTTTATTGCTAAAGTATTCAGCATTAATTTGTGTTAGAAGATCTTCATGAAAAGCATCTAAATACATCAACGTTTGTTCTAATTCTATATGTTTATTCGTAAATGTATCATTTTCTAAGTGATGATGTAAATTATTATTTATTTGAAACAATAATAAAAAGTCATCACTATCCAAAAAATATTCCTGCGTCTCCACCTCCTTAATCAACTGCTGACTAGCTCCTCTAAACAACTCATAATTCCGCTCAGACAATGCGTCTATCAATAACTTTTTCTTCTTCCGTTTCTCCTTATCCAAATGCACATCAATCATAAAATCGCTTGCCAATTCATATACATCCGAGCAAAGATTTTGGAACTTGCTCAGCTTGAAAGTTTCTGTTCCATATACCTTTTTATAGATCCGTTCTTGTTCTAATTCTTTTAATACTTCGAAAGGAAAGGCTTTCTTTAGAATGGTATATAAGTCAATCACTTGTTGATTGGTATTGTGATAAGGCGATTGGACAAAACGGCCAAATCGTTTCCATTCTAAGCTAGAAAAAGTAGAAAGTAGCTTGATAAGCTTTGATTTTTCAATAGTTTTTTTACTAGTCAATTTTTGTGCTTAATTGTTGATTATTAGCTGTTTATAAATATATTCGAGTGATAAATAATAAGATGTTTTGGCTAGAAAGTAAAAAAAATGTCCGAGAAAAAAAAAGATTTTCCTTGTAAATTTACTTCAACAAATAGACCTGCACTTTAAATAACTTCTTTACCGCTTTTAAAACTACTGACTATTTTTAACCCTTTATTTTCAAATAAATGAATTGGCATTCGTTCATAAGGGAATTGCTATGCCGAGAATCGAAAAACCAAATGAAAACAAATCGTATTGCTATCACCACCACCACAGGACTAAATTTTATACTCCGATCAGAGATCATGTATTGCCTATCCGAAGGTTCTTATACTCACCTTTATTTAGAGGGTGGCCGAAAATTAACGGTGTCTAAAAATCTTAAAGAAGTTACTGCCATTTTAGAAGACGATGAATTTGTTCGTATTCATAATTCCCATTTGATTAATTTGAACCACACTAGCAGTTTTATCAACAATCGTCACAATTGTGTGGAGATGAGTAATGGGGAGGAGTTAGCAGTAGCGCGCAATCGGAAGAAGGCGTTTTTGGAATTATTTACGAAGTTGTGATTATATGGTATAAAATTCAATATTATAACTAAGGTTATTCTCAGATTATAAACTCATAGAGACTAGTTATAAAACAAAAAGAACCATCTACAAAAAAAGAACAAATCTATTTGTGGAATTTTCTTAGTTTTATTTTGAACCCATCACCGATTCAGCTTCCATACAAATTTAAAATACAACCAATGAAACAGCTAACCTTTCAGGATTTATAAAACACTCTATTGTAAAATGTGTCGGGCATTCCATTTTAGCTAAAGTTATATTAATTGACCTCTAGTGAATAGCTATTAAAAACAAACATCCTATACCTATTCTCAAAGGCCCTTTTTTCAGTGAAGCCATCTAAGATTTCTTTAGAAATTACCACCACATACGATAATTCCTGTTAATAGAAATTAGAAAAAATAAGCTAATTCCGATTTTAAATTAACAAAATAATCCATTTTCAGCGTCAAGAATTGCTAATTTTTAAGATCAGTAGTATCAGTACAATGATTTAAAATCTGACGATTTTTCTGACAGTTAAATAAAATCCAAAATAATGAAAACTAAAACATTTACCTTTTTTATTGCTTTTCTTTGCTCGCTATTTTTTTTCATA
>CALIIP010000243.1 GCA_938018045.1 uncultured Flavobacteriaceae bacterium | reverse complement strand
GTAGAAACTAAATTGGTTTATGTTGAACCAACAATTGAAGTATTTCCAGAAGATGTTCCTTATACAAGCATTCAAGAAGTTCCAATTTTTCCAGGTTGCGAGAAGGTAAAAGAGTCAAAAAAGAGAGCTTGTTTTGATAAGAAGATGAGTAAGCACATTCAAAGTAAATTTAATTCAGAATTAGCAAATCAACTTGGTTTGTCTTCAGGTAAAAAGAGAATTTGGGTAGAGTTTTTAATTACCAAAACAGGAGAAATAAATATTACAAACGCGAGTGCTCCACACGTTCGACTTGAAAAAGAAGGAAAAAGAGTTGTTGAAAAATTACCGACTATGACTCCTGGAAAACAAAATGGAAAAGCTGTAGGAGTAAAATATACACTACCAATTAGTTTTGAAGTAGAATAATTTTTTTCAGATACTCAAATACAATCAAAATCCCGCTTTTTGCGGGATTTTTTCTTTTTCTTTTGTATTTTCGTGTAATAGAATTTTATTGATGAACATTGCACTCCATTTAGACTCCACATACTTAAAAACTGCTGAGCAAGAAGGAATTTCTTTGGATGAAACCAAACAAAATGTGATTTCGTTGATTGAGGAAGCAATTATTAATAATTTTAAATTAGTGATGATTCGTCCTAAATATGTTTCATTAGCCAAAAAGTTAATTCAAGATGCTCACTCTGATGTATTGGTAGGGACTGTAATAGGTTTTCATGAGGGTTTAACATCTATAGAAACAAAACTTATGGAAGCGCAAAAAGCAATAGATGATGATGTTGATGAGTTAGATTATGTTGTAAATTATCAAGCTTTTAAAAACGGACAAATTAATTTAGTAAAAGCAGAAGTTTTTAAAGGAACAAAAATCGCATTAGAAAATAATAAAGTTGCAAAGTGGATAATTGAGACTGCTGCTTTAACTACTGATGAAATTATTGGAATTACCCAATTAATAAGAGATACAATTGTCGAGAATTTTGGTAAAGAAAAAGCAGAAAATGTATTCGTAAAATCATCAACTGGATTTTATAAGACAGAAGATAACAAGCCAAATGGTGCAACATTTGAAACTATGAAGATTATCGTTGAAAACGCAAAGCCTTTACAATCAAAAGCAGCAGGAGGCGTTCGTAATTATGAGGATGCAATTAAAATGGTTGAAATGGGCGTAATACGTATTGGAACATCATCAGCAAAAAAAATTGTTGATGGTCAAACAGCAGAAGAATATTAATATGAACGAATATTTCGCACACGAAACCGCAGTCATTGATGATGGATGTACTATTGGAAAAGGAACAAAAATATGGCATTTTAGTCATATTATGCCGAATTCTAAGATTGGACAGAATTGTAATATTGGTCAAAATGTTGTCGTGTCATCAGATGTTGTTTTGGGTAAAAATGTAAAAGTGCAAAACAATGTTTCTATTTACACAGGTGTTATCTGTGAGGATGATGTTTTTTTAGGCCCTTCAATGGTTTTTACCAATGTTATCAATCCAAGAAGTGCAATTAAAAGACGTGATGAATTTAAAACTACTTTGGTCAAAAAAGGGGCAAGTATAGGTGCAAATGCAACAGTTATTTGCGGAAATAATATTGGCGAATATGCATTCGTCGGAGCAGGAGCAGTGGTAACTAAAGACGTAAAACCCTATGCATTGGTTGTTGGAAATCCTTCAAAACAAATTGGTTGGATTAGTGAATTTGGACATCGTTTGGAATTTGATAAAAACGGAATTGCGTCTTGCTTTGAAAGTCAAGAAAAATATCAATTGAAAAATAATAACGTTGCTAAAATTGAATAAAACAGTATATGAAAAACTATTTATTTATTATATTTTTAATTATGATCTCGGTTGTTGTAACTGCACAAACCGAAAAGTATCCTGTTTATGAAGGCTGTGAATCTGCAGATAATGATGCGTTAAAAGAATGTTTTAATTCAAATGTATCGCAAGCAGTTATTTCAGCAATAAAATTGCCGGAAGAAGTAGTAAAAGATAATTTTAAAGGAATTGTAAATGTTGTTTTTTATGTAGATAGAGAAGGAGAATTTAATATTCTGTATGCCAATACTCCTTATAAAGAATTGAAAGAAGAGATTACACGTGCTTTTTCAGAATTACCAAAAGTAACTCCAGCAAAATACAACAATCACGATGTAGAAATGCAATTTATATTGCCAATTGCTATACCATTGAATTCATCACAAGAAGAAATAGTTAAAGATAAGAACAAAACAATAAACAAAGATTTTTCGGTAACAAAAATTGATGATAATTTAGATTTAATTAAACCAGATTCCTTACAATTATTAGAGCACCACAGTCAGTTAAATCTGCCATATACACATCAATCTTACAGTAATTTAGATTATTATTATAACAAATCTAGAAACTCACATACAGCCGTAAAGCCTTACATATATTCTGATGTAGAGAATTACGTCGATTTAGACGCTCAAAAATCTAGTTTAATGATGAGTAAAGAAACTTGGCTTGGAAAGAAGTTTTTTAACGAGCATATGGTGCAGATCGAAGGTAAAGATTATTGGCTTACTTTAGATCCAATTATTGATTTGCAAGCTGGTAAAGCAGAGGATATTAGTACTTTTAACAATACAAGAGGAGTATTAATTCAAGGTACTTTAAATAAAAAATTAAGTTTTTCTACTACTATTTATGAGAGTCAAGGAAGATTTGCCGATTATGTAAACAGATACGCAGAATCGTTGGCTCCTGCAGGAGGAAATCCGGCAATAATTCCAGGACGCGGAATTGCAAAAGAATTTAAAGAAGATGCGTATGATTATCCTGTAGCAACAGGATATTTGTCGTATACACCAAACAAGTTTTTCAACTTTCAGTTTGGCCACGATAAGAATTTTATTGGTGATGGATACCGTTCTATGTTCATCTCAGATAACGCTTCACCATATCCGTTTTTTAAGATAAACACACAATTTTGGAAAATAAAATACACCAATCTTTGGATGTGGCTTAAGGACGTGAGACCAGAAGTAAACGTTGACGGAGTCTTTAGACAAAAGTTTATGGCGTCACATTATTTAAGTTATAATGTCACTGAAAAACTTAATATAGGATTGTTTGAATCTGTAATTTGGGAAAATTCTAATGATAGAGGCTTTGATATTAATTATTTAAATCCGATTATTTTTTATCGTGCTATTGAATTTTCTACAGGTTCTAGAGGTGGGAATGCAGTTGTTGGCTTGAGTGCAAAATACCGTTGGAATGATAAAGTTTCGCTCTATTCACAATTTTTGATAGATGAATTTTCAACTGCAGAAATCGCAAAAGGAAACGGATATTGGGGAAATAAAAGTGGATTTCAAATAGGTGTAAAATATCATGATGCGTTTAATGTAAAGAATCTTTATTTACAAGCAGAATTTAACACTGCAAGACCATTTACATATTCGCATAACGAAATCACCTTAAACTACGGACATAACAACCAGTCGATGGCGCATAATTGGGGCGCAAATTTTAGCGAAGTTATTGGTATTGCAAATTATACCAAAGGAAGATGGTATGGTAACGCTAAGATAGTTGCAGGAAAAAAAGGCTTTGATATAGAAGGGGATGCTGCAAGTTATGGAGGAGATATTTACCGAAACTATGAAGATAGACCGAATGATTATGGAGTCGAAATTGGACAAGGAAATACTACAAATATTTTTATTGGTGATTTACAAGTTGGATATTTGTTAAATCCAGCAACGAACTTAAAACTCTTTGGAGGTGTTACTTATCGAAACTTCAATCCAGAAACTGTATCAACTAATTTTGACAAGACTAACACAACTTGGATAAATTTTGGTTTACGTACCGATTTATTTGATTGGAATTTTGATTTTTAACGAAGCAGTAATCTATTTGCTCTTTTATATGAAATATAGAATTTCCACCCTTTTCCTATAACTAGTCCATTTTCAAAGAGTATGGGAGTGCACTCACTTTTTGTGATGATTCCATTTTGATCTTTAGGTGTTGTAAAATACCATAAAATAGTTATTTTCTTTTGTGGATCTTTATTATACTCATTATAATGTTCTGGCTGTTTAAAAACTTTTGATAATGCCTTCATTCTACCAATTTTTGGAACGTTTACGATTAATGCTGGCCCCATAATTTCTTTTGTTTTATCAATAGTCATGTCATTTTCTATCAAAGCAATATTTGCTTTTTGTTCACTTAAAAAATCTCCGAATGTTGTATAATTTTTCTTAAGAGTTTCTTGAGAAAAAGAAGTTAAAATAAATAAGAAGAAACTTAAAATAAAAAGGGGAAATGATTTTTTCATGATGATTTGTTAAAATTTCTATTTATAACACTTTCGCTTTAATTTTACTCCAAGTTCTAGTCAATAAAAAACCTGAAATTATTGCGGTTATTGTTGTTGTGATAGCAAGAGAGGTTTCTCCATAAATATAATATCCTGTGGCAAACATGCAACTATAAATCATCACACAGCCTAATAACATTGCAACAATTCCTGATGGGACACTCCAACCTTCTTTATCATCTACAATATCAATATTATTTGCTTTAGCATTTGCTATTACTTTTGACCATCCTGGACCTCCAGGCTGCGTCTTTTTGTAAAAACTTTGAAGGACTTCATCACTTTCTGGTTTTGTTAGTAAAGTTGAAACTATCCAAACAATACTTGTGACACCAACAACAATTAAAAATTTAGACCAACTTGGCAAAATTCCATCTGTAGCATCAAATAAATAAAAATCAATCGACGGAATTGTTAACACTAAAGAAATAATTCCAGAAGCAAACATTGCTGTTATTTCACTCCAAGCATTGATGCGCCACCAAAACCATCGTAACATCAAAATGATTGCAATACCAGAAACGATTTCTATTATATAAACCCAGGCACCAGCTATACTGTCCATTTGCCAAGCAGCCATAGCCGACAATAACAGCAAGAGTACAATACCAATGCGCGATACCAATAAATAATGATCTGCAGACGCTGCTTTTTTAATAAACCTTTTATAAATATCATTGACTACATAAGATCCGCCCCAACACAAATGTGTATCAACGGTACTCATAAAGGCCGCCATGAATGCAGCCACCAAAAGTCCTTTTAGACCTGCGGGCAAAACCTCCAAAATCATCATAGGGTAGGCCAGTTCCGGATCCGCTAGCAAAGCAGCTGAAGCTTCAGAAATCGGTAAAATGACAATCGAACCCAATCCAACCACCACCCAAGGCCAAGTGAGAATGACAATACCTGCTACCGCAAACCAAAGAGAGGCTTTGATGGCATGTTTTTCAT
>CALIIP010000242.1 GCA_938018045.1 uncultured Flavobacteriaceae bacterium | reverse complement strand
TGTCAAACTTGAAAAACTAAAGTTTTCTAGCAAGTTGAATCACTTTGCTATGAAATCTAAAATTTACCTTGCTGCTAATAAAGCAGCTTTCAATGAACTTAAATTACTCAAGACTAATTTCTTGAGTGCGTAACATGAGTTTGTAATATCTTTTTTTATTGATTGCGCCTACTCTAATCAGTTTTCGGCTTACCCTGTTTCTTACTGATTGAACGTTATACATATACTCTTTTAGACTTTTGCCAACTAAGGACATTATGTTCATGATTTAATCATAGGGTTGAAATACTTTCTATATCTTTTAGTTCATCGTATAAATAAACACAAGGTACAATCATTTTCTGGTTACAAGACTTGATCTATAATCTTGTATTTGTTACTCATAGTTGTTTGTTTTCACTAAGACATAATTTTATGTGACGTGCAATAAAAATAGCCACTTCGAAAAGAAGTGGCTATTTTTATTAGCTTCGTTTTAAATATACGATTATAAACACTATGCAGAAGCAAGAGTGCTAGCGAGACGTAAAATCTCAATAAATTTAATTAAACAATTCTTGCTTTAGCATCTCTTGTTTTACAACTTCTTTATTTTGAGGAATTTTAATAATGAAAGTGGTGCCTTCATATAAATTGTTTTTTAAAGAAATATCTCCGTCTATTTGAATTAGTAATTTTTTACATATAGCCAATCCAACACCTGAGCCACTATACTTGGATCGATCATTTAACCGCTTGAATAATCCAAATATTTGTTCATGATATTCTGCCTCTATTCCTATTCCATTATCGCTCACTTCGAATACGTGATGTTCATCTGAATTATGATATTCAATTTTAACAAATGGATTTTCATTCTCATTAAACTTCAAACCATTTTCAACCAAATTTTTAAAGACTCTATATAAAATAGATTTATCTGAAATAATATTATTTGGAATATTTTTAGTTTGAACAACAGTACTTTGCATTTCCAAATCATAATTAAGATCATGTTTGATATGCTCTATAATACCTGAAACATTTATAGTTTGCATTGTTACTTCTATCTTTTTTAATTTAGAAAATGTAACAAGATCTTGAACAATTTTATTCATCTGATTAGCTCCACTTTCTATATAGCCAAAATAGGAAAGTGTCTCTTCATCTTCTACCAATTTTTTCCGTTTGATAAAATCTACAAAACTTACCACACTTCGAAGTGGTTCTTTCAAATCATGAGATGCGATATAATTGTATCGTTCTAGTTCCTCTTTACTTTGACTTAATTCTTGATTTGACTTTAGCAATTCAGCCGTTCTATTTCTAACTTCTTCCTGCAATTTCCCTGCATATTTTTTTTTCTGATTATAAAAAAGAAACAGAATTCCTATCGTAAAAGCAGATACAAATGATAAGCCAATTAGATAGTTTCGCTCTATAGCTTTTTTACTTAATTCTAGTTTTTGAATTTCAATGAGTTTTTCTTTTTCCTTAGTATCATATTGAACCAACAACTCATTTGTGCTTTTAATCTGTTCCATCTGTTTTAAGGAATCCTGAATTTCCAACACCTTTGAAAAACTTTGCAAAGATCTTTCTTTATCTAAAGTATAGATTCCTAAAACAGCAGAGAGTTTTTCTGCATCTAAAACATCTAAATTATATTCGTTTTCATTTTTCAAAATAATTCTATCTACGATTGGCATTATATCTCTAACCAATTCTCTTTTGGGTTCAAGAGATGACTTAGAGTAAATTGTTGAAAAAAGTCCAATCACGGCTGAATTAAATGCATCTAGATTTCCATTGTTTTTCATTTTTTCAAATAACTCATTGACCTCTAATTCTGCCAATTCATATTTTTCAGATTTAACTAACAAACCTGCTCTTCTTAAGTCTGTTATTCGATCTGTAAAATCATTAATATAACCGCTATAAACATAAGAAGAATCTACGTACCGCAATCCTTCAGTTGGTCGATTAATTCTACCCAGTAACTTTGCATATGACATGTGAAATGACCATAGATCAATGGCTTTTTCTTCGAGCGGAATATTAACAGCATATAGTTCTTTTATTCCTTTGTGATAACTTTTTTCTGCTGCTTCATAATTACCATTCCTTATGTAAACATCCAACAATGAACTATAAAGATTAAAGGTCGAAATATCTTTAGACTCAGCTAATTCAATTGACTCCAATATTATTTGTATAGCTTGATTATATTTCCCATCTGTTGCTAACAAAGTACTCATCCCTGAGTTGGCGTTTATAATTAAGGTTGTATCTTTAGTTAATGTAAAATGGTCAATAGATTTTTGCAAATAGTCAACTGACTTATTATTATTGCCATTAATATTATGAGCGAATCCTGCTTCATAATATATTTTACCTAACCTTTTAGAACCAGGATTTTTTTCTTCTAAAATATTTTGAGCAACTAAGAAATGACTGATTGCCTCATTTCCTTTGCCATTTATAAGATAATAAGATCCAGCTACTTCGTAAAGTAGAGATTTAGTTTCCGGTGAAAATGATTTATTTTTTTCTATAGTGGGAAGAATAAAATTATCTATTGAAGAATAATTTCCTAATTCAATTTCTTTTGATGCGAGGTAAGCTCTAGCTATAATAACTTGTTCTTGACAAGAATTACTTTTACAAATCTCTATGATTTTATCCGTATAGATTTTATTTTTTTCAGGGTTCCCTCCTAACCAAGTCAAGGTATCAACTATCGATAAATATATATCTACTTCTTCTTGCCAACTAGAAACACTCGATAATTTCTTTTCTAAATATTCAATATTTTGGCTATTGACATTATGAAGAAACGAAAATAGAATGAAGGTTATGGTTATTAGGATTCTCATTAAAAATTCTTTGCAGCTAACTCTCTAAAAAGGGGAGTATACATTTCAAGGAGAACCAAAACCATGCCTTTTGTAGGTTCTAGGTAGTTTTTAGCTTTGGAGATAAGGTCTTTAATTATTCATCTACATTGGTGCTTATCAATGAAATTATTTGATGGGATCGAAAGTGATGAGTAGCATATCCATAATGCAAATTAGTCTTTAACTAGACACCTTGCAGGAGCAAGGGCGTTAGCAACGATTAGTTTTATTCCTCCACAGGCGTGTCAGCAGGAGCCAGCGGGTTTGACAAGAACATCATGCCTCTTACCAATTTTATAAATAGTATCCTTAAAAATAATGGCATTTCCTCTGCTTATATCAACCATTAGTTCTTCAATCGTATCTCTATAAAGATCTATAGAATATTTACATGAATAATCATATAATTCACTTATTGCACTCTTAGTGTTACCTAACTCCACAAAAGAAAGATATATTCCTAATGATACTACCTCACAAGAGGGATCTAATTTTTGAGCTCTTATAAAGTAATTTAAGGATTTAGAAAAATCTTTACTATGGAAATAACAACTTGCAATTTGTAAAATAATATCTATATCTTTTATTAATACTCTATCCATTTTTAAGACTTCATTATACACTTTAATTGCATCTTGATAATTTTCTTCATCTTGAAGAATGGAACCATTCTTAAACTTTTCCTTTTCCAACATTCTATTCATTGTTATTTTTTTATTTTCATTCTTCTTCTTTAACGAAGTCTCACTAGCGCCCTTGCTCCTTCAAGCTGATTACACACCTAGTTTTGCTTTCACTAAGATATATATTTGACCGATAATAAGATAGCCACTCCGCATGAAGTGGCTATCTTTATTGTGTTATTTTTTTAGAAGTAAATTGCTGTGTAATGAATGTAACGTAGACACCGGCGTTAGAGGTTGATGAGTCTTTGTCGATTGACAAAGAATTTTTGAAGGAATCGAAGAGTTTTTGTTGTACAACAAAATGGTTTATATTCTTTTTAGTAAAGCGTGAAATAGTTGTTTCTTCATTGGTTAAAACACACTTACTTGACTTTATAAATAATTCCCTTAATTTTGAATTCCTTATTCAAAATACAATTTATGAAAAAAAAATGCCTCGAGTGCAACGACGAATTCATTGGTCGCGCAGATAAAAAATTCTGTAGCGATAGTTGCCGAAGTTCCTATAATAATAAACTCAATAGCGACGCCACCAACTTCGTGCGCAACATCAATAATATCCTTCGAAAAAATCGTCGCATCCTCGCCGAACTAAATCCGAACGGAAAATCAAAAATCCACAAAGACAAATTAATGGAAAAAGGATTTAAGTTTAGCTACTTCACTAATATTTATAAAACTAAGGCTGGAAAGGTATATTACTTTTGTTACGACCAAGGATATTTGCCGCTGGATAATGGATGGTTAGCATTGGTGGTGAGGAAGAGTTATGTAGAATAATGGTGATAATACTGAATGGTTAACGATGAATGGTTAATCCCATTTTGCAATATTTTACAATTAGAATTAACCATTCAACATTAACAGTTCACCGTTATTTCGAAGATAGTGTAATGAACGGGCAAATAATTTCCTCCAAAGAAATCCCTCCGTGCTGGAAAGTATTCTTATAATATTTGTGGAAATGATTATAATTATTTGGATACAAAAAGAAAGCATCCTCCTTCGCAAAAATAAAAGTAGAACTCATATTTGGACGAGGTAACTTTCCATCTTTTGGATCTCGAATTTCCAAAACATCTCTTTTGTCATATTGTAAATTACGACCTACTTTATATCTTAAATTAGTTGTCGTCTCTCGATCACCTACTACTTTGGAAGCAGTATTCACCCGAATCGTTCCGTGGTCAGTTGTTACTAAAAGTTGACAACCTCGCTCGGCTGCAGTTTGCAACGCATCCCAAAGCAATGAATTTTCAAACCAAGATCGCGTCAACGAACGATACGCTTTTTCATCGCCAGCTAATTCTTTGAGCACTTCCATTTCCGTTCTAGCATGTGACAACATATCAATAAAATTGTAAACGATTACCGTCAAATCTTTATTCATATAGTTCAAAATATTGTCTTGAACTTGCTTCGCTTTTGCGACATTAGTCACCTTGACATAATCCACTCTAATAGGCTTGTGGACAATTCGCTTCACTTGTTCATTAAGCAAATCTTGCTCTCTCATATTTTTCCCACCTTCCTGATTATCATTTAACCACCAATCTGGATAATGCTTTTGAATCTCAGAAGGCATCATTCCTGCAAAAATAGAATTCCGAGAATACTGCGTCGAAGTCGGCAAAATACTATAAAAATGATCTTCCTCTTCTACTCTAAAATACTCGGTAAATAATGGTTCTAAAATTTTCCATTGATCAAATCGTAAGTTGTCCAACAATAACATGATCGTTGGTTGATCCTCTTTTAATTTTGGAAAAACTTTAGTTCGCATCAAATTATGAGACATGATCGGAGTATCATCTTCATCTGGATTATTAATCCAGCCCACATATTTTCTTTCTATAAATCTAGAGAACTCGGCATTCGCTTCTGTCTTTTGCATAGATAGGATTTCCCCCATCTGAGTAGAAGTCGATGCATCCAATTTGAGTTCCCAATTAATAATTTTTTTATAAACATCCACCCACTCTACTACATCTAATCCACTATTGATGTCCATCGAAATTTGACGAAACTCTCGTTGATAATCTGAGTTGGTTTTTTCACTTACCAAATCTTTACTGTCGATGATTCTTTTCAATGTCAATAAAATCTGATTTGGATTGACAGGCTTGATAAGGTAATCTGCAATTTGAGAACCAAGTGCTTCTTCCATCACATTTTCGGCTTCATTTTTGGTAATCATCACGACAGGAAGATGAGGATTTGACTCTTTTATTTTTGCTAAAGTCTCTAGTCCAGTTAGACCGGGCATACTTTCATCCAAAAATACAACGTCAATATCATTCGTAGATTCACACTCTTCCAGGGCATCATGTCCGTTAGTAACTGCTATCACGTCGTAATCTCTTTTTTCCAAAAACATAATTTGTGGTTTCAACAAATCAATTTCGTCATCTGCCCAAAGGATTTTAATTTTTTCCATAAGATAAACTGTTGGTTTTAGTCCCGAGTAACGGAACAGGTTTTATATATAAAATGTTAGAGTGTAGATGTTACTATTATAGGTATAATGATTTTATAAACAAGAGTATAGTCTTTAGTTTTTTACAAAAAAACAAAAAAAACCTCATGTATGGGTAAAAATGAGATTTTATCAATATTCGATTAAATTTATTATCACCTCTTTTTATCGTTTTGTCCCCTCCTATGCGTGTAAATAACACTTATCAAAAATTTAAGACGCAACCCTTTCTAAGAGTAAACCATCTAATTATTACTTTTATCGAAGAAGAAAGATTCTTTGAAACGGGAATAAATTTGGTTTGAATAATTGAAACGTTTCGGATTCATTAGATATTTTTGCAAAAAAAATTATTCTTAGATTTTGAACATATTGTTTCTATAATCTTGGAATTGATGTTGTTCGTTTTTTTCGAAAGAGGAAAATACAATGACAACTAGAAATTATGAATAAGAAAAAAATATTTAACGACCCCGTTTATGGTTTTACTAGTATTCCTCACGGAATCATATTCGACTTGATTGAACATCCTTATTATCAACGGCTGAGACGGATTTCACAATTGGGACTTTCCCATTATGTTTATCCAGGAGCGTTGCATACACGATTTCATCATTGCCTCGGTGCAATGCACTTAATGACCCAAGCAATAGAAACACTAAAATCAAAAGATGTCGAAATTTCTAAGAAGGAAGCTCGTGGTGCTCTAATCGCAATTTTATTACATGATATCGGACACGCACCATTCTCTCACGCCTTGGAACACACATTGGTTAATGTTCACCACGAAGAATTGTCGGAACTTTTTATGCAAAAACTCAATGAAGAGTTTAAAGGTAAACTTGACATTGC
>CALIIP010000241.1 GCA_938018045.1 uncultured Flavobacteriaceae bacterium | reverse complement strand
AAAACAATCAGTGCCAGTATTTGTAACTCTAACAAATATTTTTTGACCTCCTGCAATTGTGTTTTGAAAATTAGTAAAATCAGGAATATCATTAGCTCCAATTTGCGCATTCCCTTCCGTTGTATGATATGTTACTGATATCCCTGATTGAGCACCAATGATTATTGGAGTATTTACACTCAAATCAAAGTTTGTCAATCCATCAATTGTTCCATCGTTATCACATTCCTCCAAATCGACAGATACTCCTGTTGGAATAGCATCTACTGGTGGAGGATTAAAAGTTGCTGTACCTCCAAATGTCAAGTCAAAACCAGAAGAAGTTGAAGACCAATTATTAATAAAAACCATATAAACATCTCCTGAGTTCACGTTTATTGGTGCTAAAAAACCATCTCCTGTACCTGGACCTTCATTAGTATCTGTAGCGCCGTTACCTAAACCTGTTGCTCCACCTGCTCCTGGAATAAATGCTGTAGATGAGCATCTTATTGGAGCCCCTAAATTACTGCATGTTGAAGTATTCATATCATATACAGCCCAATCATAGTCATCTGTACCATTATTAGGTGTAAACGTAAAAGCTAATGTCCCACCAGCATCTATAGTTAAAAGAAGCCAAACACTCTGACTTTCTACAGCTCCTGGTAAACATGGGGGGTTTGGGTTTGATGAAAAATCATCACTTCCAGGGCCAGTAGGTGTATATGTAAAATCAATATCTCCACATATAGCTGTTGCATTAATACAATCATTTGGTTCTTGCGAATACCCAAATAAAGTAATCCCTAACAAAATTATTAATATTACTCTACTTTTTACCATATTTAAACGCTATAATTCAACAAATATATCAAATCCCTTACAGATAGTTTTAGTATTTTTGCCAAAATTACTTTATACACAATGAAAGACATTTCGGTTTCTATACAATCTACAAGCAATCCAACAATCTTAAAGTTTGCACATACTACAACTATTGCTAATGGCAGCTATGAGTATAACAATATAGATGAAGCAAAAAACTCTGTCTTAGCGCAACAACTTTTCTATTTACCTTTTGTGAAAAAAGTGTATATTTCTGCTAATTTCATTGCGATAGAACGATATGATATTATTGAATGGATTGATGTGCAAGAAGAAGTAAGAGAACAAATTGAAAGCTACTTACAAAGTGGAGAACTAATCATTTCTTCTGATGTAAAATCATCTAAAAAAGTAGCGATTGAGATATATGCTGAGAGCACACCAAATCCAAGCGTGATGAAGTTTGTATCAAACAAAATGTTGGTTTCTCAAACATTTGAATTTAAAAATATTGATGAAGCAAAAGATGCACCTTTGGCAGTTGATTTATTCAAATTTCCATTTGTAAAAGAAGTTTTTATTTCTGAGAATTACGTATCTGTAACTAAATTTGATATTGCTGAATGGCCTGAAATTTCTCATGAGGTTAGAAGTTTCATTAGAGAATTTATTACTGAAGGAAATACAATCATCAGTGAAAAATTCATTCAAAAAGAAACAAAAAAAGCTATTTTAACTCCAGAAAATCTTGATGATACTTCAAAACAAATTATCAGTATTTTAGAGGAATATGTGCGTCCAGCAGTTGCATCAGATGGTGGTAATATACAATTTGAATCATATGACGAAGCAAGTAAAACTGTCAACGTAATTTTACAAGGTGCTTGTAGCGGTTGTCCTTCTTCGACAATGACTTTAAAGAGCGGAATTGAAAATATGCTTAAAGAAATGATTCCAAATAAAATAGATACAGTAATCGCAATAAACGGTTAATATTATGTCAGAAAAAATAACGCCATATAAAGGTTCAGAACTTGGAAAAAAAGAGCAAGTTGCTCAAATGTTTGACAATATTTCTGGGAATTATGACGGAATGAATCGTATGATTTCTTTTGGTATAGATGTAAAATGGCGTAAAAAAGTTGTGGCATTAGTCAAAGAATGCAATCCAACAGATGTACTTGATATTGCTACTGGAACAGGTGATTTGGTCATCAATATTGCTAAAGAAACATCAGCAAAAAAAATTATTGGTTTAGATATTTCTCAAGGAATGCTTAATGTTGGTAAAGAAAAAATTGCTAAAGAAGAATTAAATAATAAAATCGAAATGATTCTTGGAGATTCAGAAAAAATGCCTTTCAAGGACAATAGTTTTGATGCAATTACTGTTGCTTTTGGTGTACGCAATTTCGAACACTTAGAAAAAGGACTCACAGAAATACTACGTGTTTTAAAACCAAAAGGAACTTTTGTAATTCTAGAAACATCAGTCCCAGAAAAAGTGCCTTTTAAGCAATTTTATAAATTTCATGGTTCTGTAATTTTACCTTTATTAGGAAAACTATTCTCAAAAGAAGGCTCTGCATATACATATTTATCAGAATCTGCTTCAAAATTCCCTTACGGAGAAAAACTCAACAATATTTTACGAAAAGTTGGGTTTATAGATGTAGAAAATAAACCGCAAACTTTTGGTGTTGCAACCATTTATTCGGCTACAAAATAATTATGAACAAATTAATCGCCCTTTTTATTTGTCTGACTTTTATAGGAGTTCACAAAGTAAATGCTCAAAAAGAAGTTATAGAATATCATCTCGATGAGGATGCAAAAACAATTTATTGGGGTTATTATCTAGGAGTAAATCAAAAGAGTTTTAAAATCAATTATAAAGACACAAATACCTTTATTAACGTTGAGCCAAGTATAGGCTTTAATGTTGGTTTGATTGGAGGCTGGAACTTTCACAAAAATATTTCTTTACGTATTGAACCAGGACTTTCAAGCAATACAAAAGTATTGTCTTTTACCAATATTTCTGGAGGAGAGAGAGATAGTATTCGTGAAATTGGCGCGACTTATTTACATTTTCCTGTTTTGCTGAAATTTCAAACAAATAGACTTGGAAATTTACGCCCTTATGTTATTGGAGGGATCTCGTATGATTATAATTTTTCAAGTAATGAGGATAATCCTGATGATAATTCAAGTGGAGAATTTAGAATGAAAACTCATAATTTTGGTTACGAAATAGGTTTGGGAGTAGATATTTATTTGCCTTATTTTATTTTCTCACCTTCAATAAGAGGAACATTTGCTATTAACAATGAATTGGTTCCTGACAATGATCCAAATAGTCAATGGACAGGTCCTATTGATTATTTCGGCACACGAGGTGTTTTTATAAACTTCGCATTCCACTAATTTCTACGAAACTCACTCAATAAAATTGCAGTAGCAGTAGCCACATTTAGGCTTTCTGTTTCTTGTAATTCTCCAAATTGCGGAATTGTAAGTGTATCTGTAATAAATTCAAGAATTTCTTTACTGATGCCGTTTGCCTCATTTCCCATGACCAAAATTGCGTCATTTTTTAATGATGTTTCGTATACATTTTCGCCATCCATTACAGCAGCATAAATAGGTTTTTTTGCTGATTCTAAATATACTTTTAAATCTGTATATTTGATAGAAATTCGTGTAAGAGAACCCATTGTTGCCTGTACAACCTTCGGATTATAACAATCTACAGTATCGTTAGAACAAACAATCTGTTTTACTCCAAACCAATCACATAAACGAATTATCGTTCCTAAATTTCCTGGATCATTTAACGTATCTAAAACAATAGTAAGTCCAGAAGTTTCAATTTCTTTTTCTGATGGAATCTCAAAAAGCCCCAAAACTTGATTTGGGTTTTTTAAAAGACTTATTTTTTGCAATTCTACATCAGAAATTAAATTAACTTGATCAGAAGATAAATTATGTGAAAAATCATCAGTACAAAAAATAGTGTGCACTTTAAAATCGGAACTTAAAAATTCATTTACAACCTTTATTCCTTCAGCAAGAAACAGTTTGTGATTGTTTCTGTACTTTTTTTGACGTAAACTCGTTATTAATTTCAGTTGGCTTTTGGATAACATTATAAAGTGTTATTTTTGAGCAAATTTAAACTCTTATTTGTTGAAAAACAATTATTCAATAGTATACCTCTTTTTTGGAATCACTTTATTGCTGTTTTCCTCATGTAATACTGTGAAATATGTTGCCGAAAACGAGCATTTATTGACCAAAAACACTATTACTGTAAATGAGAAAAAAAACGTTGAAGATGATATTAACAGTTATGTTGTTCAGCGACCAAACAGAACAACATTGGGTTTTCCTGTTGCGCTAAATTTTTATAATTGGGGAAATAAAGAGATGGAAGCCAAATACTTAAAAGGTATTGATACATTTACAAGAAAAAGAAATCGACCAAAAGAGTTTAAAAAATTCAAGTATAAGTTTAATCACTGGAAATTTAAAAATGGTGAAGCTCCTGTAGTTTTAGATTCATCAAAAACAAAATTAACTGCAGATGAATTAAAAAAACATTTTATAAGTGAAGGTTATTTTAGAACAACAGTAGATTTTAAAGAATCTAGAAAAAATAACAAACGTGCAACTGTTGATTATTCTATTGCAACTGGAAAAGTTTTTAAATTAGATAGTGTTTCAAAAAACATAAAATCACCAGTTTTAGATTCAATTTTTGAACTTCATAAAAACAAAACCTACATAAAATCAAAAGATGAGTATAGAGATTCAAATTTTGAAAAAGAAGCAGATAGAATCACAGAGTTGTATAGAAATTCTGGTATTTATCACTTTACAAGAAGCGCAATAGGATACATGGCTGACTCGATTAAAAACTCTTATAAAGTTGATGTAAAGTTAAATATTGGAGATAGGATTATTGAAAGAAATGATAGTATTTTCACTAGTCCATATACTATTCAAAAAATTAGTAAAATAGATGTGTTTACTGATTATAGTTTCAACAAAAAAGAGGATCCATATACAAAAAATGACACTTATAATGGTATTAATTTTCATGCTCACAATGAACTTAAATACAACTCGAAAATATTGAGTAACTCCATTTTTATTGAACCTAACAAAATATATAAAGACAACGATAAAGACCTGACAAGAAAGCACTTAAGAGGTTTACAAAACTTCAAATCTGTAAAAATAGAATATAATGAAATTGACAGCGCAAATATTGCAGCAAAAATATATTTAACACCTTTCAAAAAATATTCGTTCTCAGCCAATACAGAATTAACACATTCCAACATAAAGCAACTTGGTGTATCTGGAAAAATATCAACTTTAAATAGAAATACTTTTAAAGGCTCAGAAATTTTGCGTTTTTCTGTTCAAGGTTCATTTTTCAATACAGCACGAGATGCCGCTGATAATGGTGGCGGTTTTTTTAACGCGTATGAATTTGGTGGAGATGTATCGCTTGAACTACCTCGAATTCTATTTCCTGCAAATACTGAGAAACTAATTTCTAAAAAAATGTCACCAAAAACCAAGATTAGTATTGGTACAAGTTTTCAAAAAAATATAGGATTAGACAAGCAAAAATTTACTGGAATTATTGATTATACTTGGCAGTCTAAAAAAACTAAAAAACACCGTGTAGAACTACTGAACGCACAATTTATCAGCAATTTAAATACAGGTTCTTACTTTGACATTTACCAATCAGAATATAATAGTTTAATTTCAGCATCTGATATAATTGCTCAAACTACATCAATACCATCTGATAATTTTGACACAAATGGAGAAATCATTCCATCTACTTTTATCAACTATGTTACTAATCCTATTAATGGTTTTCAATCAACAAATTTAGATGAATTTAATAGTGTTCAAAATATTGAAAAAAGACAGGATATCATTACCGAAGACGCTTTAGTACCTGTAGTTTCTTATGAATTTACCTATAACAATAGTGAGAATTATAAAGATGCTAATTTTTCATTTTTTAGAGCTAGAATTGCATCTTCTGGTTTATTATCAAGTTCACTTTCGACAAAAACCAATACAGAAACAGGTCGAAAAGAAATTTTAGGAATACCTGTAGCGCAGTACATCAAAACAGACTTTGAGTACAAGAAGTTTTGGGGAAGCTCTAGCGACAATCTTCTAGCCTTTAGAAGTATACTTGGTGTAGCAATTCCGTATGGCAACTCTGAGGAAATGCCTTTTAGTAGAAGTTATTTTATTGGAGGAGCGAATGATTTACGAGCGTGGAAAATTTATGATATAGGTCCTGGATCAATTAGAAACGGACTTGAATATAATGTCGGAAGTTTGAAAATATTATCGAGTTTAGAATATCGATTTAAAATAATAAATAGTGTAAAAGGTGCTTTATTTGTTGATGCAGGGAATATTTGGGACATTACAAAAACCGACTTAATAGAGGACAAAGGTAAATTTAAAGGAATCAAATCGCTAAATCAAATTGCTGTAGGTACTGGTTTTGGAATACGATATGACTTTAACTTTTTAGTGATACGTTTAGATTTAGGATTTAAAACCTACGAACCTTATCAAGAAGATAGTTCAAAATGGTTTAGCAATTACAACTTCGGAAATGCTGTTTATAATATTGGTATTAATTACCCTTTTTAAAAAAAAATTACACATTACTAAAACGTAATAGCAAACTCTTCATTTTCTTATCAATTTTAAGACAAAAAATATGTAATTTTGTGTATCTAATTAACAATAAAAAACATGAACTATAATATAAAACCTGGAGTTGCAACTGGAGATGAAGTACAAGAAATTTTTAGATTGGCAAAAGATAAGAAATTTGCACTTCCTGCAGTAAATGTTACTGGTACAAATACTGTAAATACTGTTTTAGAAACGGCAAAAGAATTAAATGCACCTGTAATCATTCAATTTTCAAATGGTGGCGCGCACTTTAATGCTGGTAAAGGGTTGTCTAACGAAAATCAACAAGCAGCAATTGCTGGTGGTGTTGCTGGAGCAAAACACATCCATACAATGGCAGACGCCTATGGTGTTCCTGTAATTTTACATACAGATCATTGTGCTAAGAAATTACTCCCTTGGATTGATGGACTTTTAGATGCTAGTGAAAAACATTTTGCAGATACTGGTAAGCCATTATATAGTTCTCATATGATTGATTTATCTGAAGAACCAATCGAAGAAAATATTGAAATTTGTAAAACTTATTTGGCTCGTATGAGCAAAATGGGAATGACCTTAGAAATAGAATTAGGTATTACTGGAGGAGAGGAAGATGGTGTAGATAATAGTGATGTAGATGTTTCAAAACTTTATACGCAACCTGAAGAAGTTGCATATGCTTACGAAGAATTAATGAAAATTAGTCCTCGCTTTACTATTGCTGCTGCTTTTGGAAATGTTCATGGCGTTTACAAACCTGGAAATGTGAAATTAACTCCAAAAATTCTTCTTAATTCACAAGAATATGTTTCAAAAAAATACAATGTTCCTCATAATACTATTGATTTTGTTTTTCACGGAGGATCAGGTTCTACTCTCGACGAAATAAGAGAAGGAATTGATTACGGAGTAATTAAAATGAATATTGATACTGATCTTCAATATGCATTTGCTGAAGGAATTAGAGATTATATGGGTGCAAAAGTTGAGTATTTAAAAACTCAAATTGGAAATCCTGAAGGTGCAGATTTACCTAATAAAAAATATTATGATCCACGTAAATGGTTGCGAGAAGGTGAATTGACTTTCAAAACTCGTTTAAAACAGGCGTTTGCAGATTTAAATAATGTTGACACATTATAAGTGCATTTTTAATATTGCAATACTTCATACAAAGAGAAGCTAATTTTTTAGTTTCTCTTTATTTTTTTAGTAAATTGCCGTTTCTAACTATAACTTAAAACCTACAAATATGTCATCTTGGTTTAAAAGAAAAGACAAAGGAATTCAAACACCTACTGAAGATAAAAAAGACGTTCCTAAAGGACTGTGGCACAAGACTCCAAGCGGAAAGATTGTTGATGCTGAACAATTAAAAAATAATTTCTATGTAAGTCCAGAAGACAATTATCACACTAAAATAGGAAGTAAAGAATATTTTGAAATATTATTTGACGACAATATATTTGAAGAATTAAATCCAACTATTTCTTCAAAAGACCCTTTAAAATTTAAGGATAGCAAGAAATATTCTGACAGGTTAAAAGCTGCTCAAGAAAAAACCAATTTAACAGATGCAGTTAGAACTGCAGTTGGTAAATCATATGGTAAAGACATTGTGATTGCGTGTATGGATTTTGCTTTTATTGGTGGATCTATGGGAAGTGTTGTTGGAGAAAAAATTGCTAGAGCAGCAGATTATGCACTAAAAAATAAACTTCCTTTTATGATAATTTCAAAATCAGGAGGCGCAAGAATGATGGAAGCTGCATTGTCGTTAATGCAGTTGGTAAAAACTTCATCAAAATTAGCACAACTAGCAGATGCTAGTATTCCGTATGTATCTTTATGTACCGATCCTACAACAGGAGGAACAACTGCATCCTTTGCAATGCTTGGTGATATAAACATTGCAGAACCTGGAGCATTAGTTGCTTTTGCAGGACCAAGAGTTGTAAAAGATACTACTGGAAAAGATTTGCCAGAAGGCTTTCAAAAAGCAGAATTTGTTTTAGAACATGGTTTTTTAGACAAAATCGTAGAACGCAAAAACTTAAAAAAACAACTAAATTTATATTTAGATTTAATTCTAAATCAGCCAGTAAGAGCCTAGTTTGGTATGAAAAAAATAGTAATTTTTTGTATTTTATTTATGGCTTTGAGTAGTTGTAAAACGACTCAAAAAATGAATGTTGAGGCTGCAAAAGAAATCCCATATTTTACGTTTACAACACTTGACAATAAACGATTTGGAAAAGATAATTTTGATGCAACTCGCACAAAATTGATCCTTTATTTCAATTCAGAATGCGAACATTGTGAGAAACAAGGAAAATGGTTAACTGAAAGTATTGATTCTTTTAAAGATTTAGAACTAACTTTTGTTTCGTTTGAAGAAATGGATGCTATAAAAAGTTACAGAGACAAATACAACTTCAATCAAGAAAATATTACTTTTCTACAAGATACAAGACTTACTTTTTCTGATAAATTTGGTGTAGATAACTTTCCAAGCATACTGCTTTATACTAAAAAAGGAAAACTTATAAAAAAGTTTGAAGGCGAAACCAAAGTGAAGGATATTTTGCCTTTTCTTCCAAATAAATAAAAACTTAATAATTATTTGTCTAACAATACGTAGTAGTATTTTTCGCTTTTGATATTTCTATGCTCTTTCAATTTATCATTATCATCAACAGTATACAAAGACAAACTTTTAGAACTCAGATTAACAATTCTATTGTTTGCATCTTTTAGCAAATCAAAAGACAATACGTATTGATTATCTGCAAACTTTTTATGAATATAGACTCCAGAAGGTGTATCTCCCTGTGTTTTCTTTTGATATTCATAAAGATTATTAAGCGTGTTTGAAGCAGTAAATTTAATTTTATAAGGCTTCGAATTTTTTTTCCACTTATAAGTTACATTCCAACCTTCTTCTTTAAGTAATGCAACTTTTTTCTTAATTTCTTCTTTGACTTTATCTTTATCAGTGTCTTTATCTGTGATTTCTATTGTAGTAACCATTTCAATTCTTCCTGATTTAAATATTGTAATATCGTCCACTTGATTAAAACAAGCAAAAAATATAAAAAACAATGATAATAATAATAATTTTTTAAAATTTTTCATAAGCCAAATGTAAATTAAAAAATAAATTATTGCAATTGAATTAATACATTTTTTAATCCTCCTAAACAATTGTTATTCAAAATAATAATAGTATCTTTGCGCCTCGATTCACGAAGAATTGTATACATAAAAATCATTTAAATAATATTAGCATGTATTTAACAAAAGAAATTAAAGCAGACATTTTCAAGAAACACGGAGAAACTGCAAAAAACACTGGTTCTGCTGAAGGGCAAATCGCATTATTCACTCACAGAATTGACCATTTAACTGGACACTTAAAAAAGAATCATAAAGATTATAATACTGAGCGTTCGTTAGTCAAATTGGTTGGTAAAAGAAGAAGTTTATTAGATTATTTAATCAAAACAGACGTCTTAAGATATCGTGCAATTATTAAAGAATTAGGATTAAGAAAATAATAATTAAAAGAGGCTCCTTGCCTCTTTTTTTATTTATATTAGAAAAAGAAAGTTAAACTTTTCATTGGCCAAAACCACACAACACAACAACACAAACCAATTAGTTTAATTTAAAAAGTTTAAAACATTTATGATTCCAAAAGTTTACAAAGAGGTCATTGACCTTGGAGATGGAAGAGAAATTTCTATCGAAACCGGAAAATTAGCAAAACAAGCGCATGGTAGCGTTGTTGTGCAATCAGGAAAATGTATGTTATTATGTACAGTAGTTTCCAATTACGAACAAAAAGATCTTGGTTTTTTACCATTAACGGTAGATTATAGAGAAAAATTTGCAGCTGCAGGTCGATATCCTGGAGGTTTCTTTAAAAGAGAAGCAAGACCAAGTGATGGTGAAGTATTAACAATGCGTTTAGTAGACAGAGTTTTACGTCCGTTATTCCCAAAAGATTATACTGCAGAAACACAAGTGATGATTCAGTTAATGTCTCATGACGATGACGTTATGCCAGACGCAATGGCAGGTTTAGCCGCTTCTGCTGCTATTCAATTATCAGATTTCCCTTTTGAATGTGCTATCTCTGAAGCAAGAGTTGGGCGTATCAATGGTGAATTTATTATCAATCCAACACGTGCACAATTAGCAGAATCTGATTTAGATATGATGATTGGAGCTTCTGCAGATTCTGTAATGATGGTAGAAGGTGAAATGGATGAAATTTCTGAAGAAGAAATGGCTGATGCAATTAAGTTTGCTCACGAAGCTATAAAAGTTCAATGTGCTGCTCAACTAAGATTAGCAGAAGCATTTGGAAAGAAAGAAGTTCGTGAATATGAAGGCGAAAGAGAAGAAGCTGATTTAGCAAAGAAAATTCATGATATGGCTTATGATAAAGTGTATGCAATTGCAAAAGCTGGATCTGCTAAACATGAAAGAAGTGCTGCATTTAAAGAAATAAAAGAAGACATTAAAGCATCTTTTTCTGAAGAAGAAATGGCTGACTATGGTGGCTTAGTTTCTGATTATTACCGTAAAGCTGAAAAAGCTGCAATACGTGACCTTACTTTAAATGAAGGGTTACGTCTTGATGGACGTCAGACAGATGAAATTAGACCAATTTGGTGTGAGGTAGACTACTTACCATCAACACATGGTTCTTCTGTATTTACGCGTGGAGAAACTCAAGCATTAGCTACAGTAACTTTAGGTACATCTAGAGATGCAAACAAAATAGATATGCCATCTTATGAAGGTGAAGAAAATTTCTATTTACATTATAACTTCCCTCCATTTTGTACAGGTGAAGCTAGACCAATTCGTGGAACATCTCGTAGAGAAGTTGGACATGGTAATTTAGCACAACGTGGATTAAAAGGAATGATTCCAGACGATTGTCCTTACACAGTTAGAGTTGTATCTGAAGTATTAGAATCTAACGGTTCTTCTTCTATGGCAACTGTTTGTGCTGGTACAATGGCACTTATGGATGCTGG
>CALIIP010000240.1 GCA_938018045.1 uncultured Flavobacteriaceae bacterium | reverse complement strand
AACCAAGATTGATGATAATCTCCTGTATCTAATTTTAATGCTTCTTCTGTAATCATTAACGGTTTAAAAGTATCAACCATAACTGCAAGTTCTGCAGTTTCTGTTTTTCCAATACTTCTTTCCATTGCTCCAGGATGTGGTCCATGCGGTATTCCTGCAGGATGCAAAGTTACTTGTCCTTTATCTATGTTATTTCGACTCATAAAATCACCGTCTACATAATATAAAACCTCATCAGAATCAATATTACTGTGATTATATGGTGCTGGAATTGAGTCTGGATGATAATCATATAAACGAGGAACAAAAGAGCATATTACAAAAGCATTTGTTTCAAAAGTTTGATGAACTGGTGGCGGCTGATGAATTCTACCAGTTATTGGCTCAAAATCATGAATAGAAAGTTTGTAAGGATAATTATAACCATCCCAACCAACAACACTAAATGGGTGTGCTGCGTACAAATATTCATGTATTGTATCTTGTTTTTTTACTTTTAAAATAAATTCTCCTTTTTCATCAAATGTTTCTAATTCACTTGGCGGATGAATATCGCGCTCACAAAAAGGTGAATGTTCTAAATGCTGTCCAAACCAATTACGGTAGCGTTTTGGTGTATAAATTGGACTTTTTGATTCAACAATAAAGAGTCTGTTATCTTCAGTATCAAAGTCTATTTGATAAATCATTCCTCGAGGAATAACTAAATAATCTCCATATTCAAAATCAATATTTCCAACAAATGTTCTTAATTTTCCTGTTCCTTTATGGATGAATATTACCTCATCCGAATCTGTATTTTTATAGAAATAATCTCGCAGTGATTTTTTTGGTGCAGCTAAAGCAATATAACAATCGCTATTAGCCAAAATGATTTTTCTGCTTTCGAGATAATCATCTGTTGGAGGAACTTTATAGCCTTCAAGGCTATATGCTTTCATGTTTTTTTCTACAGCAATTTTTGGGGATACATCATAAGATTTTATAATGTCTTTAACCTGTGTAGGTCTTTGTGTGTGATATAAAAGTGATGACATTCCGTCAAAACCAATAGTTCCAAAAAGTTCTTCATAATAGAAGTTTCCTTCAGGACTTTTAAATACAGTATGTCTTTTTTGTGGAATTTTTCCGAGTGAGTGATATCGAGGCATAATTTTTTAAATTAAATGATTAAAAATTAGTTGATTGAAAAATCAAAAAAAGCCTCTATTCTGGATTCCTTTTAATTAAGTGATAATTAAGATAAATTAATATGTCTTGCCAAAATGTGTTCATAATGAAACAAATATACAGCTTATTTCGAATGTTCTTGACTTACTTCAATTACTTTTTCTATTTGAGGCGCGTAGCGTTTAATAGTTGCTTCAACACCATTAGTGAGTGTCATTTGATTGACAGAACAACTTGTGCATGCACCTTCTAACTGAACTCTTACAATATTATTTTCAATGTTTACAAGTGAAATATCCCCTCCATCAGCCAATAAAAAAGGTCTTATCTCTTCTAAAGCTTTTTCAATATTGTTTTGTGTTTCTTGTGCTGTCATTTATAGTTATTTTGTGCTACAACCACTCATAGTTGTGATTCTTACTACTTCTGTTGGTGGTAAATCAGTATTTCTTTTTACCAACTCTGATACCATATTTTTGGTTATATCTGCAAATATTTCTTCTAATTCAGTTCCGTCTTGCAAAGCAACAGGGCTTCCAAAATCACCTGATTCTCTAATGCTTTGTACCAATGGTACTTCTCCTAAAAATTTAGCTCCTAAGTCTGACGCTAAATTCTTTGCGCCATCTTTTCCAAAGATATAATATTTATTGTTAGGTAATTCAGCAGGAGTAAAATAACTCATATTTTCAACAATACCAAGAACAGGTACGTTGATGTTTTCTTGCTGAAACATTGCAACTCCTTTTTTAGCATCAGCCAAAGCAATGTTTTGAGGGGTACTCACGATAACTGCTCCGGTCAATGGCAATGCTTGCACTATTGATAAGTGTACATCTCCAGTTCCAGGAGGTAAATCGATAATCAAGAAATCTAATTCTCCCCAATCTGCATCAAAAATCATTTGATTTAATGCTTTTGAAGCCATTGGTCCACGCCAAATTACTGCTTGATTTGGTTGTGTAAAAAATCCGAGAGAAAGAATTTTAACTCCGTAACTTTCTACAGGTTTCATTTTAGATCTTCCGTCAACAGTTGTTGAACGAGGTTTTGCATTTGCGACATCAAACATTAAATGTGTTGATGGTCCGTAAACATCGGCATCTAAAATACCAACTGCAAATCCCATTTTGGATAGAGAAATAGCCAAATTTGAAGTAATGGTAGATTTCCCAACTCCGCCTTTTCCAGATGCTACCGCAATAATATTTTTTACTCCAGGAATTTCTTTTCCTGGTTTTTGCTTCACAACTTTTTCTTTAACTACTGCTGTCACATTTACTTTTATGTCTGCTTTTGGATGCACTTTTTCATGAATTATTTTCATGATTTCAACTTCAACACGTTTTTTTGCTTGTAAAGAAGGGTTACCGATTTCTACATCAAGTATTATTTCTTTATCAAAAATAACAATGTTTTTTACTGAATTACTCTCAACCAAACTCTTCCCTTCTCCAGGAGCAGTAATGCTTTCAAGTGCTGCTAATATATCTTTTTTGAGGATGCTCACGCTTATCTAAATTATAATGATTCTAAACAACAAATATACAGTTATTCAACTAAATGCAAGAATGAAAAATGAATAATTAGTGTTCGGCAAAAGACCTTTTTTAGATTGAATGCCACTATTAGTTTTTTATTGATTATTAGATAATTTTATCAAAACTTTAATTGCTTTTTCTGAGTCCTTTTTATCAACAAAAATATGATCATGATAATATCCCGCTATTACATTACAACTAATATTATTTTTCGCCAATTCAGTTGAAAATATTGCTGTTAAGCCAACAGCATCTAGAGATGAATGAATCGTAAGTGTAATCCAAGAAGCAATATAATTATAATTCAAATTCAACTCATCTGCTTTCTCTTTCTCAATAACGATAGTTGTGCCTTCCTCTTCTTTAAATTCACAAATAGTATCTTTTCGGTCAACTTTACTAACATCTTTTATTGTAGAAAAGACATATTCACCAAGGTTCAGTTTTGGAGTCATTCCTTTTATTAATTTAGATAAATTTGTTTCTCCTGTCATTTAATCTTTTTTTTATAATTTATAAGTGATATTAATGATACAATAGTCCATACTCCTTCAAGTATTATAAATGGAATGTATTTCATAAGTATTGAAGCAAAACAAGCCATACTTGCACCAATTAAGTTTAGTAAAATAAAAGTAAGATCATTGCTTTTTATTTTTCCAATTACATTAAGTATGTATGCAAATAGTATTTGAAAAACACCTATAAAACCAATCCAATCTATATTATTCATTTCCTGTTTTTCAACTTATTGTAAATGGTTAAGGTAAATTTAGTTTTAATTAATTAAGTTGACAACTCTTCCGAAGGGTTCCAAAAAACTATCTCGAAATCTTGAATTTGATTATCAACAACCTTAACACCTTCACTCTCTAGTAATTGTTGCATTAAATTTGTTCCGTCAAAGTGCATTTTTCCAGTTAATAATCCTTTTCTATTCACAACTCTATGTGCAGGAATTGTATCATCGTTATGCGAAGCATTCATTGCCCAACCAACCATTCTTGCTGAACGAGCAGCACCTAAATAAGTTGCAATTGCGCCATAACTTGTAACTCTACCTGAGGGGATAAGCCGAGCAACAGCATATGACTTTTCAAAAAAATTATCATTAGATTTTTTCATTTAATAAAAGTACACTAATTCTTCAAAAGAATCCGTAAGGAAAAATGTGAGCAAAAAAAAGTACTAATATTTCAATCGAAACTTGATATACGTAATTGCTTTACCAGTTTCTAAATATTGACTTTCGTAATAAGTTTGTGTTTCAATCACTTCTTTTGGAGAATGTTCTTTGTTATTATATACATCATGATGCGCATAAATAACTTCTTGCTTTTCGCCATGTAAAACACCCAACGTGTAACCGTGCATAAACTCACTATCGGTTTTTAAGTGCATAATACCGTTTGGTTTAACAATTGTATGGTATTTTTTTAGAAATTCTTGATTGGTCAATCTGTGTTTTGTGCGCGTATATTTTATTTGAGGATCTGGAAATGTAATCCAAATTTCATCAACTTCATTTTCTTCAAAACACAAATTTATAAGTTCAATTTGCGTACGCATAAAACCAACATTTGACATGTTTTCTTCTAATGCAGTCTTTGCTCCTCGCCAAAAACGTGCGCCTTTAATATCTACTCCAATAAAATTTTTATCTGGATTGTTCTTTGCCAATGCAAGTGTGTATTCGCCTTTTCCACACCCTAACTCAAGTACAATAGGATTGTCATTCTTGAAAAAAGTATTCCATTTTCCTTTTAAAGAGAAATTGTTTGATAAAATTTCTTCGCGAGTTGGCTGAACTACATTTGAGAATGTTTCATTTTCGCGAAATCGCTTTAATTTATTTTTGCTTCCCACGAAAAAGAGATTTTAATAAGATAAGTGAATGTTAGAAACTATTCTGTTCCATCTTTTTTGAATTTCTTCAATTGTCCCATCCAATAAACCATAGCTATCATACAAATAATAGTAAGAATCCAACTTACTGTATTTTGTAACCACCAACTTGATACGTCATTACGCAGCCAATTAAATGGTAAAAACCCAATATTTGTGAAAAAATCACCTATAGCTCTAAAAATATTCCCTGTAATCATTGTTTATTGTATTTACGTTGCAAATATAAAAAAACTCATGATGATAGCCAATTTTTTTTAAAAGTCATTTTGCCCCTATTCTTTATGACTTTTTCTTAAAAAAAGTTGTATATTGTCGGCTCATTAAACATAAATTATATAAAAACCATGGGATTATTTTCATTTATTAAAAATGCTGGAGCAAAAGTTTTCGGTATTGGTAAAACAACAGAAGAAGAAGCGGCTGAAAAAGCATTATTAGCAGCAGCAAACTTAAAAAAAGCAGTTGAAACATTAGGTTTTGAAGTAGTAGACTTAAATGTTGAAGTAGACGATGATGTTGCTACAATTTCTGGAGAAGCTATAAATCAAGCAACAAGAGAAAAAGTTGTACTAGTAGTAGGAAATACAGAAGGTATTGCTTCTGTAGATGACAGAATGACTGTAGCTGTTGCAGAAGTAGTTGAGCCAGCTGCTCAGTTTCATACTGTAGCTTCAGGAGATACTTTAGGTAAAATTGCAAAAACTTACTATGGTAATGCAATGAAGTATCCAGTTATTTTTGAAGCAAACAAACCAATGCTTGAGCATCCAGATAAAATTTATCCAGGACAAGTATTACGTATTCCAGCAATAGACTAAGTTTATTTAAGAATATAAAATCAATAAAAAGCGTTCCGATTCTCGGGACGTTTTTTAGTTAAATAAACCAAATAATGTACCTTTGCGTACTAATTTTTTTGTGAATGATATTATCAATGACAGGTTACGGTAAAACCGAATTACAATTACCAACTAAAAAAGTTACTATAGAAGTAAAATCTTTGAATAGTAAAAATATAGATATGAATGTTAGAATTCCTTCTTATTATAAGGAGAAAGAACTGGCTATTCGTAAAAAACTAGCAAATAGATTGGTAAGAGGGAAAGTAGATTTTTCTATTTATGTAGAATCTATAGGAGAGAATACAACTTCGCAAATCAATCAAGATGCTTTAAAATCTTACATGGATCAGTTGAAAGAAGTCTCTGATATTTCTGAAACAGAAGCGCTGCAAATGGCAATTAAATTGCCAGAAGTTATCCAAAATAATAGAGAATCATTAGACGAAGATGAATGGGAATTGATAGATAACGCAATAGATAATACGCTAGATAAAATTACTTTATATCGTACTGATGAAGGTGAAGTCTTAAAGCAAGATTTTGTAAAACGTATCAATCTAATAGAAAATTATTTAGACGAAGTTGTAAAGTCTGATCCACAACGTATTGATAATATTAAGGCAAAATTAAAAAAGGCAATCTCAGAATTAGAAGTCAAAGTTGATGAAAATCGTTTTGAACAAGAACTGATTTATTACCTCGAAAAATTAGATATTACAGAAGAGAAAGTTCGTTTAAAAAATCACTTGTCTTATTTCTCAAAAGAATTAAATGCTGATATTTCTAACGGAAAAAAATTGGGGTTTATAACTCAAGAAATCGGTAGAGAAATTAATACGATTGGATCTAAAGCCAATTTCGCTGAAATGCAACAACTAGTTGTTCAGATGAAAGACGAACTAGAAAAAATAAAAGAACAAAACCTAAACGTGTTGTAATGACAAAGAAAAAAGGAAAACTTATTGTATTTTCTGCACCTTCTGGTTCTGGAAAAACAACAATTGTTAGGCACTTATTAAAACAAGAACAATTAGGTTTAGATTTTTCTATTTCAGCAACTTCGAGAGAAAAAAGAGGAACAGAAGTTGATGGCGAAGATTATTACTTTTTATCTGCCAAAGAATTTAAAAACAAAATAAAGGCTGATGAATTTTTAGAATGGGAAGAAGTATATCGCGATAATTTTTATGGTACTTTAAAAACTGAAATTGATCGAATTTGGAAACTTGGTAAACACGTTATTTTTGATATAGATGTTTCTGGAGGCCTACGAATAAAACGTAAATATCCTGAAGAAACATTAGCAATTTTTGTAAAACCACCAAGTATTGATGAGTTAAAAATTAGATTAAAAAAGCGCAAGACTGAGAGTGATGATAAGATAAATATGCGTGTTGCAAAGGCATCTGCAGAATTAGCTACATCGCCTTTGTTTGATGAAATTGTTGTTAATGAGGACTTAGACAAGGCCTTAGTAGAAGCATATAATTTGGTTGATCATTTTGTAAATGACAAAAAAAAAGGATGAATATAGGTCTATATTTCGGAAGTTTTAATCCTATTCATGTTGGTCATCTGATTATTGCCAATCACATGGTTGAACATTCTGATTTGGATGAAATTTGGCTCGTTGTAACGCCTCACAATCCGCACAAAAAGAAAAGTTCTTTATTGGCTGATAATCATAGATTATCGATGGTGAATATTGCATTGGAAGAATATCCGAAAATAAAAGCCTCGAATGTTGAATTTGATTTGCCGCAACCTTCTTATACAGTAAATACCCTTGCTCATATTACAGAAAAATATCCTGACAAGCAGTTTGGTTTGATTATGGGTGAAGATAATTTGAAGAGCCTTCATAAGTGGAAAAACTACGAAACGATTCTTAAAAATCATGATGTATATGTATATCCAAGAGTGTCTAGTGGAACTGTGGAAACGCAGTTTGACAAACATCCAAAGATTCATAAAGTAGCTGCTCCAATTATTGAAATTTCTTCAACAGTTATTAGAAAAGGTATCAAAGCATCGCAGAACATTAGGCCTTTATTACCTCAAAATGTTTGGGAATATATTGATGAAATGAATTTTTACAAGAAATAATACTTCTACAAAAAACACAACTATAACGTATTGTATAATTATATTTAACGTTTTTGTGTATGATTTCGTTGCGTGTTTCAGCAACTAAATTAATAAACTAAAACGAACCAGAGGAAATTCCGAAGGAATTTCCAAGTAGGCTAGAACTAGCAATGAATTATACACATTGTTGTAAGCTGTACATTTATTTAAATTATTACTGGAAATATTTTATATAGACTTTGATAAGCCAATTTGGCTAACTCGGCATTTTGATTATTGGGTGATAGTTCTCCGTGAAAATACGCACAGCGAAATTTGTATAGAACTAATAAATATTTAAAAAATAAAGGGTCAACTAATTCCCAAGCTTTTAGATTAGCACGAGTTTCTCCAATATAAGGTTGATTAGTATAACTAGCTCCAAAATAATCTTCCAAATTAAACAATGTGCCATCAGTGTTTGGTTTAAATGGATTAT
>CALIIP010000239.1 GCA_938018045.1 uncultured Flavobacteriaceae bacterium | reverse complement strand
CAATTTTTCATTAAATTATCTAGCCTTGGCTTAGCAGCATCATATTTTTTCTGCTGAACATCACCTTTAAATAAGTTATACTCAACAGTACAATCTTGTATACTCATTTCCATTTGTGCATTAGCACTTAAACTTCCTATTAAAAGGAATAATCCTGCAAGTGTGTACGTAATTTTTTTCATCATTCTTAGTTTTTAGTTAATTTCTCGTTTTCTAAACCATTTGTTACTCAATGTTAGACTCAATTTAAAATTAAAGTAATTTTCTTCAATTAATCCATTATCAGTTGTTCCTCTTTTTCCGAATTCAAATCCGAGATTTAATCTTGATACTTGATTAATTTGGTCGCCCATTGGTAACCCTACTCCAAAAGATATGCCAAAGTCATCAATTGCATCAAATTGACCTGTATTTCCAGTTCCATTTACCATCAATCCTGTTTGCTCAACCCTTATTCCTGCTCGGTAAATAACTCTATCCCAATAACTGGAAATTGAATTGTGTTTTGGAAGGTAAAATCCACCAGCAGAAAATTTACTTCCTTTTTGATATGCTAATTTAGGACTATTATTTAATAAATTTCCTCCTAATTGAATTGCATCTTGAAAACTATAATCTATACTTGCTTGCCATTTATTTGGATTTCCAAGACTTGCACCAAGGCTTGTTTTCAATGGCTTTTTATAAAATCCTGTACTCGTGTTATTCAATATTGTATCTCTAGGTGATTCTCCGTTTGCAAATGATAATGTATACAAATACTCATGTCCATCAGAACTTAATTCATTTTCTAATTGAATTGTTGCCCCTAAATTTAAAACTAAATTTTCTTTTAATTCTTTTTTATATAATAATCCTGCTTTTAGACCAAATCCTTTAATTCTAGCATCTGTAACATATTTTGTTCCAAGCTGTACATCTCTCTCCTGGTTTGTAATTGAATTATCTATATTTCCAAAAACATACTCACCTTCAAGACCAATACTTAAGTTTTTTATAGGCTCGTAACCAACACCTAAAAAAACTCTGTTTGTCCCTCCGTCTCCTTCGTAAACGGTTATTTCAGAAATTTCACCATCAATATCCAAAACATTATCAGACAATGAATATCCAACAGAAGTATTTGGTTGTAAACCAAATACAAAACCTCCTTTTTCTCCAATTGGTATTCCAAGTGCAAGATATGATAAACTCGCATTTGAAGTTTTTTGCTTTCCACTTGCATCTTTTAAGGAAATTCCTCTATTCTGACCTGCTAAAGTGTAAGTTGTTAAAGATATTGAAGAATATGAAGCAGGATTTGAAAATGTAAATTGATACTGAGAATTAGTTGCAGTCCCAACTCCACCCATACTCATTTCTTCAACTGTTTTTGAAGACACATCATCACCAATTCCTAAAACAGAATATGGTGATGCGCTAGTTTTTTGCGCGAAACTTTGGGTGAAAAATAATACTAAAGTTAGTATTGATATGTTTTTAATCATTTTTTAAGTTATAATTCAAAATAATATTTAAGCCTTCCAATAAAAAATTTGGATTGGCAAATATGCCATTTTTTAATCGTTTTGCCAAGAAATTTGTATCTCCTCCTGTTAAAACTACTGTTAAATTTTCATTCTGCTGCTCATACCGTGTAATTATTCCTTCAATTTCAAATAACAGACCATAAACAACACCTGAATGAATGGCATTTTTTGTGGAATTTCCAATTAAATTGTTTGGGTAATCTGATTTCAATAACGGTAAATTTGCTGTAAAAGTATTAAGCGCTTTGTAGCGCATCTGAACTCCAGGCGCAATTGCTCCTCCTGAATATATCCCGTTATCATCAACAAAATCATACGTTATACAAGTACCAGCATCAATTACTAAAACATTTTTATTTGAATAACTTTCTACAGCTGCAGCTACAAGTGCAATTCTATCAACACCTAATGTTTCCGGTGTTTTATAATTGTTTTTAAAAGGGATTTTCGTTTTATAGTCCAATTGCAATAGCGGAAATAAGTTTTTAATCTTATTTATTAAAATCTTTGAAAGCGAAGCAACAGAAGAAATGATAGCGTTATCTATAATAAATTCTTTTTTAATTTTTTTTAATTCACTTATAATTCTTCTTTTCAAAAAAACCGTTTCATAACACAGTGTAGTCTCCTTATATAGAGCTACTTTAACACGTGTGTTTCCAACATCAATTACTAAATTCATTTGCTAAAAAAAATAAAGTGTAAAAATACAAATGATTTTTTAGTTTTTGTTTTGATTTGTATAAAAAATACTTCTATATTTGCAGCCGCTATTAAGCAATGGTACCTTAGCTCAGTTGGTAGAGCAATGGACTGAAAATCCATGTGTCCCTGGTTCGATTCCTGGAGGTACCACTTTTAAAACTTATAAACCCTTAATTATCAATAGATTTTTAAGGGTTTTTTATTTCAATTTTTTAATGAGATTACACGACTTTACATAAACAAGAAAAGCTTATGTCGCATAGGATGCAATAGAGTTGTTAACAATCTTACCCTTCAATATAAACCTCTAACAATTTACCATTATCAGAATTAATTGACACTTCTTTTGTAATTGCTGGTAATAATATTGTTTCTCCCATTTTTAAAGTTTCTGTATGTTTACTTGTTGTAATATCGACAGTTCCTTCAACACACATATAAATAACAAATGAATCTAAATCTGAGTAATCTTTAGTTTGATTTGTATGAACATCTAAAATATTGGTTGTGAAATATTCACAATCTACTAAATTAGCCCTCTCGTTTGGCTTGAGTGTATAATCTGACTTCCCATTAAAGTCAAATTTTTTTGTTGCTTGCTCAGCAAAATGAGTATGCAACTCTCTTTTTTGCCCTGTATCATCTGTTCTATCCCAATCATATACTCGATACGTAATGTCAGATGTTTGTTGAATTTCTGCAGCCAAAACACCGGCTCCAATAGCATGAATCTTTCCTGCTGGTATAAAAAAACTATCTCCCTTTTTTACTTTTTCTCTATTAAAAATTGTATTAACATTTTGAGAAGTAATATTATGAAGAACCTCTGGGTTTGTTTTTTTATCTTTTAATCCTAAAACGATATCTGCACCATCATCGCTATCCATAATATACCACATTTCAGTTTTACCAAAACTATTGTGGTGCTTTTTCGCCATAGTATTGTCTGGATGAACTTGAACTGACAAATCAGTTTTAGCATCTAAAAACTTAATAAGTAGAGGGAAATTATATCCGAAGTTTCTGAAGTTTTCAACTCCAACTAAATCAGCTTTATGTGTTGAAATTAATTCTTTTAAATTATTCCCTATGTAACTCCCATTACTTACAACTGAAATATTATCATTCACATCAGATAATTCCCAACTTTCGCCAACATTATTTTTATTAGTTTCTTTACCTAAAACATTATTTAACTTATTACCTCCCCAGATCTTATCTTTTAATATTGGATTGAATTTTATTGGATATACTTTCATTTTCTTTGTTTTTAAAATTTAAATTATTACTACTGTTTATATTCAAGTTTTGAAAATTGACCTTTTGATTTTATGCATTTCAAGTATTCAATTACCGAGAATAAACTCTGAAACATTGTTTGCTTTATTTCTTTTTCCATTTGAGTTTCAATATTATATTCTAGAATCTCTATTTGATGCTCTCTAATATTTCTAATCAAATTATACAACCCTTCTTCGTGAAGATTTATTGAATTTGTGTTTATAAAACCAATGTGACTTAATTCAAATTGATTAAACATAAATCTAGCTCCAGCTCTTTTAGCAGAAGATTCAGAAACAAATTTTTTAATATCTACAATAGACACAATCGATTCACAATCCTCTTTAATTTCTTTTAATATTTGATACGTTTTATCTTTACTACAATTATTAACTAGGCAGAATTTTATGTTTTGTGTTTTATTTATCTGCTCACTAAACAATTTTTTATCAATGTTTTTTTCATTATTATTAAATATGATGATAATTCCTATTTTCATTATTTATTACCTGTTATGAGGGTTAAGCAATCTTCAATTTATTAACTACAATAGATTTAACACTTGATTTTTTAGTTCTATACACCCAAGCAATTTGAGCTAATTGACCAATTATTTTTACTGAATCTTTCATCGATAATTTCGAACCATCAGCATGAATCCACCTTTTTAGTGGTTGTTCACAAAGCATTGCTTTTGCATTTTTCAAACCAAAATACTGGGTCATTCTTTTAAAGATTTCAACATCAAAAATCCACTGTGTTACGAATTCTTTTTTGAAAGCAATATCTATAACGTCTTTATGAAATATTTTTGCACCACATTGAGTGTCTTTAAAATCCATTGATAATATTTTTCTTATTATGAAGTTAATTGTAAGACTTATAATTTTTCTAGCAGATTCTTTAGTAATATCTGCTCCCATTCTTGCAATTCTAGAACCACTTACAATTTTGAAATCTGAATGCTCAATTGTTTTTACTAAATCATCAAAATCTGCTAAATCAGTAGATAGATCGGCATCTAAAAAACCGATATAATCTAAATCCTCTTTTTTAGCCATATGCAGCATTCCTAAACGAACTGCTTCTGCCTTACCACCATTTTTCTCGCAGTCATATATAGTTATAAAATCTTCTCTTCCCTTTTGTAATTCTTTAAGAACCTCAAGTGTTTTATCTTTACTTCCATCATTTACGAAGCATAAATGATAACCAGAATTTTTATTTATATAATCTGTAAATTCTGTACTTAATAAACGATCTTCTTCGTTATAACATGGAATAACAACTCCAACACAACGTTGCTGAATCATTACTTCACTTTTTGAAACACTATTTTTAATTTCAGGTGCACCTATTAACCTTTTTACTCTAGCGCTGATTTCATTTAAACTTAATGGCTTTTTCATATAGTCATTAATCCCTAACTCAAACCCTTCTGTAATAGTTTCATCTTTAGTATCTCCAGACAACACCATTATTGGTGTTTGAGATTTCTTGACGTTTCTTATATATTTTACAATATCTAAACCAGAAACTGCTGGCATATTAATATCGACTATTACTAAATCTGGTTTAAAAGAATTGTAGTGATCAATTGATTTAAAAGCATCGTTTTCAATTAACACTTCGTATCCTAATTCTTCTAATCTCTTCTGTAAAGGAAGTAATACTAATTGTTGATCATCTATTGCTAAAATTTTCATAATAAAATTATATTGTTTGTTATTTATAGACCAAAAATACTGTGTAAGCCTCTTCCAAAATTCTTATTTAGTTTAACCTATATTAAAGTGTCGACGAATGGTAGATTGCTATAGATAATTAAAATTCGAAGCGCACTTAAAATTCTATATATTTACAGTGTTGATATTAGGAAGGAATAAATGAAAGAAACTTCAAACAAATATTTAATTATAGCTTTACTAATTGGTATAGTATTTCATGGTGCATCTATTTTTTTTACTTTAGAAAGTACTTATGATGCATTAATACACCTGTTTTTTGCAGACCATTATGCTCATAGTTGGTTTGAGCCATGGAATTATGAATGGTATACTGGCTTTACGGTAATGAGCTATCCACCATTAGTACACCAATCCATTGGGTTACTTTCAATGATTGGAGGTTTAAAGTTTGGTTTATTCACCGTTGCACTAATTTCAATAATACTTTTTATAACTGGTGTATATCGTTTTTCATTATTAATAACATCAAATAGGACTGTTGCTGGCTACGCCTCTATATTGGCAGTATTCTCATCATCTTTCTTAGAAACACTTCATATATTTGGTCAGTTACCAAGTATAATTGGGATTTCAGTTTTAATGCACGCGCTGCCTGAAATCTATTTATGGTTGAAAACTGGAAAACGTTGGTATTTAGCCACATCATTATCCTTAGTTGCAGTTACTGTTACTTCCCATCATGTTACACCAATTTTCGGTATGATATTTTTTATTTTTCCTTTAATAGGAATGGTAATTATTGACGTTTCGAGGGAGCAGGTAAACTCAATGAAAGAGGTCTCTTTTAAACTCTTTCTAAATAGTTTTTTTAAACTCTTTAAAAGGATTATTACTTTTGGAATCTCTTCTTTAGCCATTATTATTGGTTGTATTCTACCATATTGGATTAATTCAAAAAACAATCCTATAACTCAGGTACCTATTCCACATGGTTCCAGAGATAACTTTTTAGAGATTACATCTTCAGGATTAGTATTCTTTTTAATTCCTTGGGGAATTTTACTCATTCTATTGCCCTATATATTTTACAGATATTTTAGTAAACGCTATATATTTTTCGGGTTATCTATTACCATATTGACTGTATTAGGTACAGGAGGTACTACACCAATTCCTCGAATGGTTTTAGGGGAGACTGCATTTAACATACTAACTCTAGATAGGTTTACACTTTGGGCCTCTATAATGTCTTTACCTTTATTTGGCGAATTTGTATATCGTTTTGTTGAAGGGGATTTAAAAACATTGATTCGAGCAAAATTTGGATCTGTATATCACCGAATTATTGGAGGAATCCTTGCCGGTTTATTTTTATTTATGACTGTTTTTACAATAAGTCTTGGATATTTTAGACCGTCACAGCCCAAAAAAATAAAAATGCTACCTATCGTTAATTTCTTAAATCAAGATGATCATGATAAATGGCGGTTTTTAACTTTAGGATTTGGAGACCAAATGGCATGGCTTAGTGCACAGACCAATGCAATGACAGTTGACGGTAATTATCATTCTGCAAGAAGATTGCCAGAACTTACAACAAGACCAATTGAGCGTCTGGAGAACTCTAAGTTTAAAGGTGTGGCAGGTATTGGTTCTTTACAACAGTTTTTAACAACACCTGAAAAATATAACCTTAAATATATTTTCTCTAATGATAAATTTTATGACCCCATTCTTTATTTCTGTGGTTGGCAAAGATTACGACAATTAGAAAATGGAATTATGGTTTGGGAACGATTAAATGTACCTCCAGTATCTTCTATATTGCAGAAGGATGATGTCGCTAAATGGCAAAAAATTATTTGGGGAATCTTACCTTTCTTAACTGTATTAATTGCATTCATTTTAAATATCCAAATGCTATTGATCCATGCATTGAAAACAAGGCCAAAAAAAGTTCCTGAATTTTTAAAGCATTCTATTAGCTATTCGAAATTTTCGAAATCCATTCTAAAGATTACCCATTTGTGGTCAATAATTTTAGCAATAATAATTTTTTATGGCATTTATCAATTTTACTTAAAAAATGATTCCCAGAGAATTCCTGAAAATGCAATAATGGCTTATTATGATGCATTAGATTTTAAAGAATTTGAAAAAGCCTATAGTTTAATAGACCCAGAAAGTGATATTTCAATTGCTCAATATATGCTTGAAATATCTGTAACGGATGGATTGTTGAGTAGTTATGCAAAACTTGATGCCATTGAAACCGTTATTACAAGTAGAAATGATAGTGTTGCAACAGCAAGAGTAACTACTGAATGGATTACACCTCTAGAAAAAATTAACCGTGTTGATTATAAATCATTGTCAAAACATCATAACAAATGGTATATTCTACCTGATGGTTTAGATACTGATTTACCTCCAGATCAATTGTATTCTAATAATACTACGAGTTTCTTTAATCAAGGAAGAAGAAGAATAACAACCGAACAGACACATCATGAAGACGTGTTAAAACAACCTGTTTTGGAAGTCCTCTCAGCCAAACTTGTAAAGTACAACAATCATTATGCTATTATAGGTGAAGTTCAAAATATTGACAATGTCCCTGCAGATGTTGTATTAAAAGGCACATTGTATAATAATGATGATAAATCGCTTGCTACATATAATGCTAAATATCATGTAAAACACAAATTATTGCCTAAAGAATCAAGTGCTTTTAGAATTAATTTTGAAGGTATTGCTTGGTCAAAAATTCAAGACTCTATTCCAGACACATTTAATCCAGACGAGTTTACACCAATTGATTTAGATGAACAACCTACAAAGTTTAATTTGCAAGTTGCTGGAAATGTTTCTGGATCTGATTTGTATAAAAATATTGCAATAAGTAATTTAAATATAAACGATGAAGTTATTAACGGGAATCTATTCAACAGCGGTATTCAAGAAGTTACAGTACCACAACTTTTAATATCTTATTATGATGAAAATAAAACAATGCTTTGGGTAGATCATTTATTTATTAAAGAAGGAATTAGACAACAACGTAAACAAGATTTTGAATATAAAATTTTGAAAGAAGGGAAAGTTAAAGTCATTAACGATAATATGGAGAATGTTTTTGTAAATGGTTTACCAAACGAACCTATTTCAAATAAAATAATTCCAAATAGAATTGAAAATCATACAAACGCTGAATTACAAAGAATCAATCATACTGACTTTAGTTATATAAAAATTGAAACGAATACATATATTGGGAGCCCAAATTAATGAAGAATATACATACATACATATCTTTTTTTCTAATTGTTTTAATGTCATGTTATACAACAGGACAAAACAATGAAGTAACTACAGATTTTTCTTTGGAAACTACCCAAACAGAATTTGAAGTAGGAAATCTTATTGAATTGAAATTCTCAACTTCAAGAGAAGTAACACCTCTTTTATATTGCTCAAGTAGTTATGGCTCTACATTAATAACGCCAACATATAAAAACAAACAACTCAGTTATAAAATACCGTCTTCCGTAAGTAATAAAATTGGTGTAGTTCGTTGGAAACTTATTTTTGAAAAGACGTCCCTTTCAGGCACATTTATCATTAAGCCAAAAGAAGAAGTTTCTTCGATAGAAACATACATAGGTCCACCAAGCATTGAAGCTGGAGGAAAAGACTACACAATGCTAGTTGTTATTCCTACTGATTCTTTAGACAATCCATTATCAGAAAACACCCTTGTTCAAGCAAAGCATCAATTTTTGAATTCTGAAATAAATGACGAAATTTATACTAAAAATTTAATTGCTTATAAAAATATTTATTCTCAGAAAGAAAGTGGACGCATTTTAGTTTCTTCTGAATCATTAGAAACAAACTCTAAAGAATTCTCAATTACTGTTTTTCCTGCAATACCAATTGATTTTAAAATCTCTGCTTCACGCCCTCATGATTATGCAGATGGCAATCAAATAACAACATTTAATACTTCTACTATCATTGATAAACAAAACAATATTGTTAGTGATGGCACATATGTTACTTTTTTTATTACTAATGAAAAAGGGAATGTATTAAAAACTGAAGGTTCTACAATAAATGGAATTGCAACTTCAAAGATGATTCATCCAGACTATGAAACTCAATGGAGTATTAAAGCATATGTAGATGGAATAGCAGAAAGCGATGTAATCACTTTAAATTATAAGCAAGTAATTAAAGATTTTGATGTTGTGTTTTCAGAAAATAATAGAGAAATAATTATTGGACCTTTACAAAGTTTTATGAAGCAAATAATTCCAGATGGAATGCAAGTAAAACTTTTAATTTATAAAAACAATTCACTTTTCAAAACTGAAACTAAGACTTCGTTCGAGGGGCTAGTTACTTTCTATTTAAAACCAGATGTGTATACTAAAGACACATATACAATAGTCGTTAAAACTGCTGGTATAGAAAAAACTTTAAATTCTAAAACGCTATGGTAAATCTAAATAAGAACATAGTCCGTAGTCTTTTAATTACTTCATATGTTTTAGTAATTGCTGTCATTATTTCTGGTGTTAGTGCATTATTTGTATATCTAAATACTGGAGCAGATAGAAGTAGCATGTTACATACAGAAATAAAAAAAGTAGATCAATATATTCCTGAAGTTAAATGGTCATTAATAAATAATGAAGGAAGGTTAATGGATGATCAAACTCTAAAAACATTAGAGAATGATTATTTAGATGCGTGGTATGTAAAACTTATTGCTTATAAAACAAATAAAACTGAAGGCGTTAAAGATTATTACACTGATAATGCTCGTAAAAATATTTATGATCTTATAGAATTAAATAAAGATGCAGAAATTACAATAGAATCTACAACATTAAATCATAATCCGACGTTAGAATTTTTTAGTGAAGATGGTCAATTAGTAGTATTAACAGACAAAGATGTAATAGAATATAAACGTGTTTTTAAGGATGAAAAACTTGTTTTAGAAACTACTGAAAAGTCCACCTATAAAATTATCTTTTTATTAGAAGATGGCTTTTGGAGAATTCGCCATTTCGTAAAAGAATCTAGTGAAAATTATCAGGTAGAAAATCTTAATACAACTAAAAACAACTTAAACATTAAGGGGATTAATTACTACCCAAAAGAAACTCCTTGGAATATGTTTGGAGACACATTTTTAGAAAGTATAATCTCTGAAGATTTTAAAATTATAAAAGATAGTGGCTTAAATTCAGTACGTGTTTTTGTACAATATGATGATTTTGGAAAGGCCGATGTTGACAAAGAAAAATTAAAAAAATTAAGACAAACACTAGACGCTGCTGAAGAGAATGGTTTAAAAGTTGTTGTAACTCTTTTCGATTTTTATGGAGATTATTCAGTATTGAATTGGACATTGAATATGCGTCATGCAAAAACTATTGTATCAGAATTAAAAGATCACAAAGCAGTTATTGCTTGGGATATTAAAAATGAACCTAACTTAGATTTTGATTCAAGAGGAAAAGTTACCGTTATAGCATGGCTTAATAATATGATTAATCTTGTTAAATCTACTGACCCTATACATCCTGTTACTATTGGATGGTCCAATACACAAAGTGCATCACTTTTAAAAAACAAAGTTGACTTTATATCTTTTCATTATTATGAAGATTTAGAAGATTTAGACACATCAATAAAATCTATTAAAAAAGAAGCTCCAAATAAGTCTTTGGTATTAGGTGAGTTTGGATTGTCTTCATATAGAGGTTTCTGGAATCCATTCGGAAATTCTGACAGTGATCAAGCCAAATATCATAAAGAAGCCCAAGAAATTATTGCTGAAAATGATTTGCAATTTATGTCTTGGACATTATATGACTTCGCTAAAGTGCCAAAGGAAGTCGTGGGGAGACTTCCTTGGCGCAAAAATGCTCAAAAACATTACGGCTTTATTAATGACAATGGCACGAAAAAAGAAGCATTTAAATTTATTTCTGGGCAGTAGCTGATTTCAATTCAACCATATTTTTAACATTTTTATTATCTATTATTGTATTGAATTTGTTTAAATACATATCAACAATTTTTCCCATAGGATATGCTGTTGCTGCCCTATAATTTGCTTTTCCTAAATCGATTCTATATTTTTCATTTGTTACAATCGCTTCAATTGCATTTGCTAAACTTTCTACAGATGTTGGCTCAAAAAATTCGCCTAAATAACCCTCATCCTTAACTAATAGTGCTAAATCTCCTAAGTCAGGCATAACTACTGCCTTACCATAACTTCCCGATTGATGTAAAACACCTGAACTTCCAGTTGTTGAAGTATAAGGAAATACAACAACAGCACTCTCTTTAAACAATGTTGGGACTTCATATTCTTCAACATATCCAGTAAATCTTACTTGTGGAACATGTTTGTAATCTTCTTGAACTTTTGCCAAGTATCCAGGCACATTTGGATTATCTGTTCCCGCAATAACCACTTCGAGATTTAATCCAGTAGATTTTCTTACTACCTCAACTGCTTCAATCATTGATTCTACTTTCTTATAGGTTCCGAACTTTCCAAAGGTCATAACTTGTAATGGACCATCAGGAATATTGTATTCAGGTTTTTCTTCAGAAATTTCAAATGTTCCATGTGGTATTAATGTTACATTTTTAGCATTGTACTTTTCTTCTAAAATTGTAACATATTTTTGCATTGTTACTGCAACTGTATCTGCTTGTAATATTAACTTTGTTAAAGTAGTTCCTATAAAACCATATGCTTTTTGCAATAATTTATTCGATGTAAATCCAGCAGACCCTAAATCTACTTCTTCTAATATATTGTGTAATAAAACAATATTTGGAATCCCTTTTAACTTACACACAAGTGGTAACATTAAACCTAAAGCTGCTGCTATTTTCTTATCACCAAACTTCATAAATTGCAAGTTGAATAATACAGCATCAGGCTTTGAATTATTAATAGCCTTTGTTACATTTATGATGTTAGCGTAACTATTAAATTCCCAACATTCTTTAATTGTAATTTTACATCCTTTTTCAGTGTATGAAATATCTTTCTCTCCTACTGTTTTATCAGTTAACAATACAATTTCTGTAATGTCTTCTTTTTGCCTGAAATGTTTTACCAGATGGAATGCATATTCATTTAATGTTACTTTACTTGGGGGAAATGCTGTTACGATTGCTAGTTTCATAAGTTTATTTTTTTAATGTTTAAATTGTTTTGTTTCTTAATTACAGTACAAATTTGCAGTATTATGAAATGGAATTGGATTAACTTTAGATAGGATGCTTTTTACTATAGATGAATGGAGTATAACATTCGATTTAACTTCTTGAAAGTTGGGTTTTAGAATCTATTACGAAATAAATAATTTGAAAAATCAACAGCAATATCATTGCTACAATTTGCATATGTACAACTTGTTCCAAACTTTCATGAAAGAAAATGACAAGTCCCATTTGAAGCATTCCGAAAATTCCTGAAAAAATTACTGGGACATATCTATCTAATGATAAATAGTAATATGCAAAAATATTGGACACAGCAAATAATCCGGTTGCTAAGGCATATTTCCAAAGTAAAGGAGCAATAGCCAAATAACTTTTTCCAAACAATAGTGTAATTGCTGTTTCAGGAAACAATGAGCAACATAGTATAATTATTGAGGCGATTGTTGCTATATAACCAACATATTTAAACAAGATCGGCGCAGTCGCTTTCCCTTCTTTTTTAAGTTGAACTACTGTGGGTAATAATAACATTACAAACATCCAAGCGATGAAGTATACTATTCTACCTATTAAAGCCAATGAAGCGTATAATCCTGCTTCGTAAGATTCGAAATAGTGCTTTACTAAAAGTATATCACTATTATTAATTATGATTTGTGTAAATTCATAAAATGCAGTTATTATAAAAAAGTTTCTTACTAGTTTGGTTTTACTTGCTTGAATAACTACTGAAGTATTAAAACGCAAGTTTTTAAATTTGAAAGGAATTAAACCAAATCCAAATGAAATTAAAATTCCGATTGCTATTACTAGTGATGATTGGATATTAAATAAAAACAGTAAGCCTAGTGTTATAATAAGTCTACTTAACATTTCAGCCTGATAAGTAATAGATAAAAACTTGAATTCTTTTTTTCCTTGAAACACTCCTCTATTTACACTCATTAAAAAGTATAAAGGCACACCAATTCCAAAAACAATAAACATATCAGACGACGATGTATTAAATAATTGTTGTAGTTGTTTTGAGAAAATGACAATCAATGCTCCAAAACTTATTCCTGCCGCAAATGCATACTTATAGACTTTTGAGATAAAGCTTTTAAATAAGTCATCTTCAAATAATACCGAGAACTTTGCTGTAACCAATTGAAATGTCATCGCTACAAATGATAGAACTAATAAAAAAGTAATTAATACTGCTGCATCTGCAAATTGTTCAGGACCTAAAATCCTTCCAAGTATGAGGTTGTATAAATAATTTCCACCGTTCACTAGGAGAACACTTAACATAAACAATTGTTCTGGAGAAATTTTTATAGATCGTTTTAATGAGATAGTTTGCATCTTGTTTTTAAAATTAGGCAACGTTAGAGAATGAACAATCTTCATAAATATCTTGACTCCCATTCCCAACAATTAAAAAAGATTTATTGTTTCTTAATGAAATTGCGATTAAAGTTTTAAAAGCTTCAACACCACTTTGATCAATTTCTTTGATCTTATTAATATCTACTTTTACATTATTAATAGTATTTATCATATGTTCAAAATAAATTATAAATGATCTTGTTGTTGTTGTATTTACTCTTCCTCTTAAATGAAATGTTCCTTTGTTTTCTAAAATTTGTAAAGCCATAATTATTATTTTTAAATTAATATTGTTTTGATTTCTGATACAAAGATGCGGTGTATATCTCTCAAGTTCATTTGAATTTCGATGAGTGAACAATTAGTATAGACGAATGATTCAAATTGAATGCTTAACTTGCAAATGATTTAAAACCAGAAAATGAAATTCAAATTTTTATTAGTACTTACTATATTATTGTTAACCAATGTCTATAGCAGTGCTCAAAACATGCAAGAAGGCTTTACTTATCTAGAAACAGGAGAGTATCAAGAAGCTGAAATTTTCTTTGAAACAATATTAAAAGAGCATCCTGATAATAAAACTGCAAGGTTGTGTTATGGTCGAGCTATTGGTTTAAACGGAAATCCAAAACAAGCCAATACACTTTTCACCAACTTATTAGCTGATTATCCTTCTGATTTTGAAGTCAAACTTAATTATGGTGAGTCGTTACTATGGAATAGTAATTTCCTGAAGGCTAAAACCTATTTTAAAAGTTTGATAGATGAAGATCCTAAAAGCTTTCCTGCTTTATTAAGTTATGCAAATACACTTTCTAATTTAAAAGAATATGAAGACGCTTTACTTTATGTAAACAAAGCTTTAGAAGTTTTACCAGGAAACCCAAATGCATTAACCTCTAAAAAATATATGTATTTAGGTTATGCATACCAAAAACAACAAGCGCAAGATTATAACGGAGCAGAAGCTCTTTTAAAAGAAAATCTTATTCTGTTTAATAATGATAAAGACACTTTACTTAATCTGGCTAATTTATATTTAATTTCAAATCAATATGATAAAGCAAAAGACACCTATATTATTATAGCAGAAAATCCAGAGAATAAAATCACAGCTTTAAATGGTTTAGCATTAGTATCGCATTTAAATGGAAAAGAAAAAGAAGCATTAAAGACAAGTAAACTAGCTTTTGATAGCTTAACTAATACAGACGAAACACTAACACAACAAACAACAGAGCGTTACATACAAGCTTTAATTTGGAATAAGAAGTATAGAACTGCGGAAACATTAATCAACAGTTTGACAAGTAAAAAGCCAAACCCAAATTGGGTGTTAGCGTTGCGCGCTACTTTAAATACTTACAAAGGAGATTTTAAAAAGAGTCTTAAAGATTACAATGCAATATTAGTAAACGATAGTACCTCTTTTGATGGTAACTTAGGTAAAGCAAATGCGCAAAAAGCTTCTGGTTTATATAATGATGCTTACAATTCTGCGAATAAAACATTATCCATCTTTAAAAATCAAAAAGATGCAGTAAACTTTATAAATATTTTAGACAAACAGTTTACTCCTTATATAGAATCAAAAACGGCATATAGTTTTGATAATGGGGATAACGAAGCAATTATGTCTTCTTTAAACGTAACAATACCTTTATCTACTAAACTGCAAGTTAATGGTGTATATAGTTATAGAGATTCTAAAAATACAACGACAAACAACGAAGCAAAAGCAAATAATTTACTGTTTGGTTTTTCCTATTTATTTCATCCAAAAATAGGTCTTAAAACAAATATTGGTGTTACGGATATTAAGGCAAAAACAACAGATTACACTCAATTTTTAACAGATATTGTTTTCAATATAAAACCTTTCAAACTACAAACTTTAGATATTGGTTTTAAACGTGAATGGCAAGATTTTAATGCAGATTTATTAATTAGAGAAATTGTACAAAACACCCTTTATACTAATTATAATGTTAATACGAATTTTAATTTAGGTTGGTACACACAATACAATTACTCTTGGCAGAATGATAACAATCAAAAGCATTTACTATTCACATCTTTATACTATAACCTATTTGATAAGCCTCTATTTAAAACAGGTATAAACTATCAATACATTACATTTAAAGACCAAGTACCTACTATTTATTTTAGCCCAGAAAAATTTAATGTAGTTGAAGTATTTGTAGATCTTGTAAAAAACCAAAATGGGAAGTGGTTTTATAATCTTAACCTTGCAACTGGTTTGCAGTTTATTGAAGACCAAGAGAAACAAAACACATATAGATTTCAAGGGAAATTAGGGTACAATATTTCTAATAGATTTACAGCAAACATATATGGCTTACATAGTAATATTGCTTCTGCTACTGCAGCTGGTTTTACATTTACAGAAGTTGGCTTTAGATTGAAATGGGATTTATTTAAAAAACCAATATTTATTAAATTAAAAAAGGTAAAAGATTAATCCTTTACCTTTCTCTATCGTTAAACAGGGGGCGATTGAAATAATTACTTTACTATTAGTTTTAAAACTTTATAAACATTTTGCGAACTTCTAATCTTACAAAAATAAAATCCTGTGCCTAAATTTTGTCTATTTAGAGATATTTGATTTTTACCAGTTGTTGCATTATGTGTTGTTTGATAAACTACTTTTCCTAATTGATCATAAACAACAAACTGCATCGTTTCATTCTGGTTTGCTGTAAAGTTTATCGTAGTACTAGAATCCATTGGATTTGGGACTGCAGATATTTTTGAAGAGTCAATATCAAAAGTATTTACAGATAAAGCAGAAGTTGTATTAGAAAACCTCAGATCTTGTATATACATTTCTTTAGTAACATTTAGTCCCTCCTCAGAAACCATCGTAAAAACAATTGTCACAATATCATCTAAAATTAACTCGTCATTACTCAAATTTGTAAAGTCCGAAAAAGAAATATTAAAATCTTGGAAATCATTTGTTAATTGTATTGTAGCACTGTGTTGTTGCTCCCAATCAGTAACACTTTTTTTAATAAAATTAATTTGCATTTCTCCAGTCCCTTTTGCTTTAAATGCAAAGTTGCTGTATTCCGACATGTTAACAGGATTAAATCTTGGTGTTAATGCTCTGTAAACTGCTACGTATTCGTTAGTTGTAGCTTCTATAGCCACATTTCTCTCAATTCCGAAATCGTCAATATCAAAATTTACAGTGTTAGTCGAAATTGTATATTCTTGAATTTCTGTAGTTTCTGAAGAATCATCAATTCCCCAAGGTCCATCTGAAAAAAACAAATCATCAGGTGTTCCTGATCCATCACTTATTCTAAATCCTATATCAAATATATTCCCAGTTTCAAATTCTACATCTGTAATATAATCTCCATTTAGGTCTATTGTAGAAGATAAATAATCAATATCACTTGTTTCTGTTTCTCTTAAACCACCATCAATAGTAATTTGTTCAGTACCATTCGTGTTGACAATTTGTAAGTCTAATTTTCCGTTAATATAATTTCCTTTCCTAACAAAAACAGTTGGTGGAGATGAATTATTATAACTAGTCAATGATCTTTTAGAGTCTAATAAATATAAAACTTCTTCTCCTAATAATAATAAATCATCAAGAGAGTCTGACCAAATTTGAAAGTTATAAAATGTAATATCGCTTTCATATTTATCTAAGTTCCAATGACTTTCAATTGCGAAATTCTCATCATTATTAACCTCCTTCGCTGAAAGACTTAATACAAATTCGACCTTATCATCAGTATTTCTAATGATAGATTTAATAAAACTCTGCTCGTTTATTTCTATAGTTGATACTGAAATGAGTTCAGCACCTAAAAGGCGATCACAAATGTACTTTGTATGCTCGTAAACTCCATCTTCAGTTTTCAAGGCCAATATTGAAGCAATTGATTTATCATTTTTTATATAATCTACTGAATATACATCTGTTGCATTTGTAATATCTATCAAATCTAATGGAGTAGATTCTACAGCATATTCTTCATTTATTATATTTAGAGGAATAAAATCTTCTAGTTCAAAATCCGAATTTCTTTGTGAATATTTTTCATGTTTTACGACTCTTTTTGCTGTTGTTTTGTCAAACGAATAATTAGTTTTGGCTCTTTTATAGTTGCGTTTATTTATTTGATCTGAAAGCCTGTTATTACTTTCTAAACCACCAAAATTAGCACTTGATGTTTGAGCGTCAATTACTGCACAATCTCCATAACCTGAACAAGAAGGGTCTTCACAATCTATTAACCCATCACCATCATCATCTATACCGTTATCACAAATTTCTTGAAGAACTGGAGCTGTAGGGCATCTTGCTCCATCATTACTAGAACTTGAAGGCCCAAAAGCAAATAAATTAGAATCCATTCCATTTGACACATCTATATCTTGAACACTCTGAATAACGTACACAGTTCCTGTTTGATTTGCAGATACATAAAAACGACCAGAGGCGTCAAAATAAACAGCACCATAAGTATAACTTAATCCACTCAAAATTGGCACTTCTCCTAAAGATTCAACATCTCCATTTGAAGGGTTTATACGATATAGGACATTAGAATTCTTCTCTACAGTGTATAAGTTCCCATCAACAGCATTAAATGCCCAATCATGAATACTCAAACCTTGTGATAAATTCTCTGTTGCTTGGTGTTGGGTGTAATTTGCTGAATTTGGATCAAGATCTATTTTATAATATGTAGTTCCTCCACCTTTTAAATAATAAATTCCATCAGCACTTACATCTCCAATGTATCTACCACTAGTTGGCAACTCATCTATATAAAAACTAGTTGTATTGAAATTTTTACCAATACGAACGATGGTTTTTTCTGGTGTACTTAATGACCCCCAAATATATCCATCAGCAGGATTATAACCTGTAGCGTTTATATTACCAGGAGTTATGTCTGTTGCTATTTGAAAAGAATTTCCTGACGCTAAATCTATAGCGTAAACATCATTGAATTGGAATAAATAAGCACTGTAATCACAGTTAAAAGGAATGTCTTGTGCATTACTAATTAAACTGATTAATAAAATAAAAGCATTAATAAATTGCTTTTTAAAAATAAGGGTAATTTTTTTCATGTTTTTTATGTTTAAATACACCTCAAAATTAATATTCTTTAATCTCAATTGTTTTTTATTTCGTTAAGTCTAATTGGTTGTTAGATGGGAGGATAATTGCTGTAGACGAACAGTAATTATAAAAAATTAAAACAGATTCTGAGCTTGATTACCCTTAACCAACATTTTATGAAATAACTTTTAGTATTATCTGAATTTTTTAAATTTTAAAATCTAGTTGGAAAAATATCATGACTTGAAACTATTTTATCGACCATGTATTTACAATATGGTCATTTGCATATTTTAAAATCTTGTTTAATAGATTAAATTTATGATAGACTCCTTTCTTTTACTAGTATATAATTTGAGTGTTTATATACATTTAGTCTTGCACAATATAATTTGCGTATCTTATATTGTCTAAACCATAGTTTTTAGTAACTACAAATTCGATTCTTTTGTTTTTTTGGTGAGCAATAGTTTTACACTTCACACCATTTGAACACTCGTTTAGTAATTGTGTTTCTCCAAAACCATTAACAGATACTCGTTGTAGATTATAAACGTCTCGACCATTTAAATAGGCCAATATTGCAGAGGCTCTTTTTTTAGACAATTTTAAATTATAATCATCACTTCCAAGACTTGATGAATGAACACCAATTTCTAACTCCATTTCTTTATATTTATCAAGTAGTTCACTTACTTTATTTAAATCAAATTTCGCTTTTTTAGTTAGTTTTGATTGATTCATTTCAAATGTTATCTTTGGAATATTTAATAACATTCTATTTGCTTCATCAATAATAACTTCTTGATTTTCTATCTCAAACGAGATGTTTTTTGTTTCACTAGTTATTTTTAATGTTGTAACTCCTGCACTATAACCATCAAGGTAAGCAACGAGTCTATACTCAACATGTTGCTCTAATTCCAAGTTATATTGACCAAATTCGTCAGATAAAGCATACGTAACTTCATAAAATTTGACGTTGTTCATAATAGAGGTTTGTAAAGTTTTGTTTCCTTCTACTTTGGTTGAAGAATTACCGTTTTTAAAATCTTTAATATATGCAACAACTTGTACATTGGTTAAAAATTCTTTAGTGACAAGATCACTAACACTTCCTGTAATTGTTACTTTTTTTGAAAAAGGCGTGTTTGTTAGGTTTTGTTTTTGTGCAAAAATAGTCGCTGTAGCAAATAAAATTACGAATAGTACTTTTTTCATGTTTATTGTTTTAAATATACTTCTAAACTAATATCCATTAGTCCTGTTTTTTTTAATTTATTAAGTCAAATTAGTTGGTAGGGTAATTATTCAAGACGAGAAGTAATTATAATAAATAAACTGGATTTATTAATTAAGGCCCGTATTCACTTTTAAAGAAATAATGTTTTTATTTACCTAAGAAGGCACTTGTTTTACTTTCGCTTTGGAGACGATTATTAGATTTAAATTCTTACAAATATATTTGTGAAGTAGTTTTTGCCATTACTATCTTGTTGTGTTGAAAT
>CALIIP010000238.1 GCA_938018045.1 uncultured Flavobacteriaceae bacterium | reverse complement strand
TCAAGGGTCTCATCATCTGGAATATTCATCATTTGGTCATCCTCTGAGGAGCAACTCCAAAGAGCTAAAAAGCAAACAAGAAATAGCAATTTTAAAAAGGTATAAGTTTTCATAGCAAGGAGGAATTAAGTCAATAAGTTTGGATAAAAATACGAATAAATTTAGTTTATAAAAATTCACTTTCCAAATTATAATATTCTGTGAAGATGACTTTGTACGAAATGAATATATTGCGGAATAAATTTTTCGAATTGCATCTTTAGCTCCAAAAGGATACGAGATTTATACTGCTTTCGGTCAAATAGATTCAAAATGCTAGTATAATCTCTATTCCATTTTAAAAAGAGTACCTTAATTTTATTGAGCATAAAATGTCTATGCTTTGTTCATTGAATGTTAGAATTATTCTCCTTGATGATGACTGATTATTTATTAATTGTTTTAGCAATAAAGAGAAAATGAAATTATTTATCAAGTATATGGTCAGCTTAAGATGTAAGATGATGGTAAAAGAAGAATTAAGAGAATTAGGGTTGAACTATGTCATAGTAGATTTGGGAATGATTGAAATATTGGAAGATATTACTCAAGAGCAAAGAGAGCAATTAGGTAGAAATCTGTTGAAGTCAGGATTGGAGTTATTAGAGGATAAAAAAAGTATTTTAATTGAAAAAATTAAAATTGTTATCACTGAAATGATTCATTATTCAGATGAATTGCCTAAGGTGAATTATTCTGACTACATCAGTCAAAAATTGGATTACGATTACACCTATCTAGCTAATATATTTTCAGAGGTTAAGGGGATCACGATACAACAATATATCATTATTCACAAAATTGAAAAAGTAAAAGAGTTGATATTATATGATGATCTTAGTCTTTCGGAAATTTCTTACAAACTCCATTATAGTAGTCCTGCCCATTTGTCCAACCAGTTTAAAAAAGTAACTGGCCTCACCCCATCTTTCTATAAAAAGATGAAACAGAAACGAAATAAAAATTTGGAAAACATGTGATATGTGTAAGTTTACGCATGCGATCTGTAATGCTTTCTACTTTAAATAATGTCATCTTTGGATTGTTGTTTTATTTGTGACATAACACATAAATAAGATGAACAATTTACTAAACCGTAGTAGGCTTAGTAGAACTATTGGTAATTGGGATTGGCAGCCTCAAATGTTTAAAGAACAATTTGAACAATTGACACTTGCTGATGTGACAATTGAATTTGGTAAAGAAAACGAAATGCTAAATCGGATAGCAATTCGATTAAATAAATCACGTTTTCAGGTAATTCGTATTCTTAAGAGCTTAGAACAATTTTAGAATCTCCGCTCTTTTTTTATAAAAATGACAATGTACTTTTTCAAAAATTGTACGAAAACATTTTGGAAGAAACTGGAAGACAGGGATCACGAAATCTGTCTCCTTTTTCTTTTTGGTTCAAAAATGTCTTTTCAAAAATAAAAGAAGCGGAAGGATTTAAAAGAGCTAAAATATTACATGCAGAAGGTGAAGCGGAAGCAATAAAACTAGTCAACGAAGCCGCTGATAAATATTTTGTTGGAAATGCTCAATTGCTAAAAAAACTTGAAACTGTAGAAACCTCTTTGGAACGCAATGCGAAAATTGGAATACCAACTGGTTCAGAATTAGTTAATATTATTGGTGATATGGCAGGTATTGTTCTACTAATTAAAAAATCAAAAAAAGACTAAAACTTAAACTAAATCTAAACATTCTTAAATAACATTAATCACTAAATAATTAAAACTTATGTCAAAAGACAAAGGCGGTAAATCAGATAAGAAAGCACCAGCGCTGAGCAAGAAGGAAAAGAAAGCTGCAAAAGCGGCAAAAAAGAATGGAAAAAAGAATACAATTGATGTATAGCCTAGTTTCGTTTTTGTAATGTAAACCAAGGGCCAATTTTGAAAACAATTACTCGAAAGCATTTAAAATTATTGACAGTGTTGAATACCTTCTTAATTCACCAAGTCAGTTCTTAATAAGAACACTGGCAGTGTCAGTACTGTTTCATCTGATTCAGGGGAGATATTAATTGGGAAAATATCTCCTTTCAATACTATTCAAATCATTGAGAGCGATCGGAAATATTATCAAAGGTGGTTGTGAATTTGGAATTTTTTAATTAAAAATAGGGTAGAAGGTTTTGGTAATTTGCCTATTGGTTTTAGCAATACTTAAGAGCTAGATAAAGCTAGTGTTCATTTCAATTTAAAAAATCTTGACAATTTATTTCTGGTACTTTACCTGTCTCATTCAAATATTGAATAAGATTTTTTTCACTAAAATTAAATCCTATAGTAGCTGTTTTTGAGCTTCCTATATAATCTACACTAAATGTAAAACCATCTCCTTCATCACGTCCCAATGTATAAATGACATCTTTCTTGCTGGTTATTAATTTTTCGTCTTTTCCGTAGAATTTTACTTCAAGTTCTAAATTATTCATGTCAAAAGGCAGTTCACTTAATACAGCTCCCTTGACATAAACTTTACTGTTACTATTAGATTGATTCCATTCCCAATCTGTAATTTTAATTTTGTTATTTAAATCAGAGAAATCTCCTTTCTTAAGTAAGTAATTTTCTACAATTGTCCTAGCTCTTAAAAGTTGTAAATCTGTTTCAGTCTCAGATTTCAAACAACCCATAGATACGGCAATTTTTATTTCTCTGTCAAAGTCATAAGTTAGAAGTAAGAATTTGGTATCAACTAATTTTAAATGTCCCTCATTGGTTTTTTGAAAATAAAACTTCATTTCTCCTAGTTGATCATCTTCCTTTTTGTATTCTCCAATAACTGTTAAATCTTCATTTCGTTCTACTACATTCTTTATCTTGAAATCTTTCGGCAAATGGAACTCCTTGTATAAAGAGAATTTTTCATAGATTTCAGCTGCATTTTTTTTATTTCCATTATTGAGATAATTGATGAAATTATTTACAATTTCTTTAGCTGCAGTTTCATCTTTTGAACCACAACCTAAAATTAACATAGAAAAGAAAACCAAGAGTATCGAGTTTTTTTTAAAATGCTTCATTTCTATATTTTTTTATTTTTATTTAATGCTCAAAAATTTGGCTATGTTTCTTCTTCGCACCTTGTCTAAACTAAGAACCTGATTTCGCCTTTTTGCATTCCCATTTACCTAATCAACATTTCTCAAGAATATCTTTCTCCACTTCTTTTTTTCCTAATTCTAAAGATTGATGAAACAACTCACAAGCTTTTTCTTTATCATTTAATTCGTAGTAAATTAAGCCTAAATAATGATAGGCCCAGCTATTGGTTTTATCTAGTTTAATCGCTAATTCACAATCTTTTTTCGCTCCTTTAAAATCACCAATTTTTAATTTAGCGTATCCTCTGTTATTATAAGAGTAGGAATTAACTTCTAATTTTAGAGATTCATTAAAATCATCTATTGCACCTTGATAATCTTCTAATATTGTTTTTGCAAACCCTCGGTTATTATATGCATTTACAAAATTCGTATCTAGTTTAATCGCTTCGTCATAATCTAATATTGCTTCATTTAGCAATTGCAATTTTCTTTTTGTAAGTCCTCTATCGTAGAATGGTGAAGCGTTTAAGGGATTGATGGCAATCGATTTATCAAAATTTGAAATTGCTTTTTCGTATTCTTTTAAATCATAAAATATTAATCCTTTTAGATGGAATCCACTCCATGACATCGAATCTATTTCAATTGCTTTTATAACATCTGATAGCGCTTTATCATGCTCCTTAGTTATACGTCTAAATATAAAAGCTTTATTTAAATAAGATCTTACTTTGATCGCATCATCGGAGCCAAATTTTATTGCAGCATCAAAATCCTTAATGGCACTTTCGTATTCTTCTAATTGAAGATGAGAAAATCCCCGATTAAAATAAGCATATTCGTGTTCCGCATTTAATTCTAAAACTTTCGTAAAATATCGATTAGCAGCTACATATTTTTCTTGCTCCAATTTATCATATCCCAAATCAAATAAATCGTCTGCGGATTGTCCAAATAAATTGAACATCGTAAAAGTTAACAATACCAATATTCTTATTTTCATTCATTCTTTATTTTAGTTTATTTGAAATTGCATTTACCCATTCAATTTGCTCCTCTGTATCCGGAACTCTTACTCCTCTCGATTTTGAAATGTTTTCAAAAACTGAATCTTTATCTAAACCCAAATTTATTAAAACAGAAGCGGCGAGTAAAGAGGATCTTCCTATTCCCATTCTGCAATGGATGACTACTTTTTCAGAGGCTAAGACTTTTTTAGAAAGCTGCTTTACCAAATCTACAAAACTTGATTCATCTGTTGGAACGGTGACATCTTCAATTTGATAACTAATAAATTCGATTCCAAGATTGATGCATTCCTCTTTTTCTTTACTCAAGCCCAATGCATAAGACTCTGAATTTTCTAACAAGGAAACCAGACAGTTTACATCTCTTAATTTTAAACCTTTAATCTCATCACTTAACCAATCGTTTCCTCTTGGTCTAGCCATGATTCCTAAACACTTCTCAGAATATATTTTTTCATTGATCCAATAAATATCAGAATGCATATAAATGATTTTTATGCGATTTGCGTTTGTAATAATTTAGCCTATTGTCGGTTCATAAATGTATAGCAACTTAATATTCTATAAAGATATAAATTTGATCAAGCAAACATCAATTCCTTATCAATAAGCTAACAATTTAAATACATTTATGAAATGCGACAGACATTGAGTTTTTTGACCTGTCACATTCCTTTTCAATCATTCATCAAATTAAGCATTTTTCAAATATATTAAGCCTACATTGGAAAAAATTTGAATGCCCCGAAATGTAATTTTGAAAAAAGATCGGTATCCTGGTATCCGTTCTTTCGAAGCAGAAGATAAGCGCCTCTTTTATGGGCGAACCAAAGAAATCGACGATCTTTTTAGTTTGGTCAAGATTAAACCCCTTGTCGTCCTTTTCGGAAAATCTGGTTTAGGCAAAAGCTCCTTACTCAAAGCAGGACTCGGGTCTGTTTTATTAGAAAATCACTTTTTTCCAATAATGATCAGGGTACAAGATACCAAGGTGTCACCAATCAAGACGGTACTCAGTGAATTAGAGCCTTTTATCGATCAAAAAAAATTAAAACAATTCGGCGGGAAGAGTACCAACCGGATATGGGAGGTCATCAATGC
>CALIIP010000237.1 GCA_938018045.1 uncultured Flavobacteriaceae bacterium | reverse complement strand
CCACAAAGAATTGTTTGTTCACCCATCAAATCAGATTTTACCTCAGCAACAAATGACGAATTCAAAACTCCTGCTCTATCTCCTCCTGTTGCAACAGCATATGCTTTTGCTTGCTCAAAACCTTCTCCGTTTGGATCATTTTCTGGATGTACAGCAATCAATGTTGGAACACCAAATCCTCTTTTATATTCTTCTCTCACTTCTGATCCTGGACACTTTGGAGCAACCATAATTACCGTAATATCTTTACGCACTTGCATGCCTTCTTCAACGATATTAAAACCGTGAGAATAAGATAGTGTAGCGCCTTTTTTCATCAATGGCATAATTGCAGAAACAACGCTTGTATGTTGCTTATCTGGGGTTAAATTCGAAACCAAATCTGCAGTTGGAATTAACTCTTCATAAGTACCAACAGTAAAACCATTTTCACTTGCATTCTTGAATGATTGACGTTTTTCTTTAATTGCCCCTTCACGCAATGCATATGAGATATCCAATCCTGAATCACGCATATTTAATCCCTGATTTAGCCCTTGTGCGCCACAACCAACAATTACAATTTTTTTGTCTTTTAATTTTTTTATTCCTTCTGAAAATTCAGCACTATCCATAAATTCACAAACTCCTAGTTGTGCTAATTGATTTCTTAATGAAAGTGTATTAAAATAATTTGCCATTTTTTTTACTTGTTATATGTTGCTATTATTGATGATATATCCATTGCGTCTTTGGTAATTGCAATACGTCCTGCTCGAACAAATTGCATAATTCCGTGTTTTTGTAATATGTGATATAATTCTTCTATTTCTTCTTTTTTTCCTGATTTTTTAAGCACAAAGAACTCTTTATTTACATAGATTATTTTTGTTCTACTATCATTAATGATATTTTGTATTTCATCATTATCTATCAACAAATCAGAACTTAATTTAAACAAGCATGAATCTTGATAAACGGTGTCTTTATCTATATGATAATATGCTTTTATTACTTCTACTTGCTTTTCTATTTGTCCGATAATTTTTTTCATATTCACTTCGGTGATTTTCACCAATAATGTAATACGAGAAACACTTTTAATCTCTGATTTTGAAGAATTTATACTCTCTATATTTATATGTCTTTTCTGAAAAATTGCCGAAATTCTATTTAATAATCCAATATTATTTTCGGTATAAATAGATACCGTATATGTTTGTTTTTCTTCCATATTATTAACTTAATCTCATATCTGATACAGATGCTCCTGTTGGAATCATCGGAAATACATTATTTTCTTTTTCTATTGCTACTTCTAAGAAATAAGCGTCTTTTGAAGCCATCATTTCTTGAACGGCACTTGCTAAATCTTCTCTTTTAGTCACTTTTTTCGCATCTATATAATATCCTTTTGCAATTGCTACAAAATCTGGATTTACCATTTCGGTTGATGCATAACGCTTGTCAAAAAATAATTCTTGCCATTGACGTACCATCCCTAAATATTCGTTGTTTAATACAACAATTTTTACAGGAACTTTAGATTGAAAAATTGTTCCTAATTCTTGAATTGTCATCTGATAGCCACCATCTCCAATAATTGCTACAACCTCACGATTTGGAACTCCCATTTTAGCACCAATTGCTGCAGGAAGTGCAAATCCCATAGTTCCTAATCCGCCTGAAGTAATATTACTTTTTGTTTGACTAAATTTGGCATATCTACATGCAAACATTTGATGTTGACCAACATCAGAAACTATAATAGCATCGTCATTAGAAGCAACATTTATTTGCTCTAAAACCTCAGCCATAGTCAAACCTTCTTTCTCTGGAAACAAGTCCCCTTTTATAACTTTATCAAATTCTAACTTGTCTTTCTTCTTAAATTCTTCTTTCCAACTATCGTGATTTTTTTTATTTATCAATGGTAAAATCTGAGCCAAAGTATCTTTTACATTCCCTAAAACTGCAACATCACTCTTTACATTTTTATCAACTTCTGCAGGATCAATTTCAAAGTGAATTACCTTTGCTTGTTTTGCGTATGTTTCCAAATTCCCTGTAACACGATCGTCAAATCGCATTCCTAAAGCAATCAAAACATCACATTCATTGGTTAGGACATTAGGCCCATAATTACCGTGCATACCAACCATACCAACATTTAAAGGATGCTTAGTCTCCAGTGCCGACAATCCTAAGATTGTCCATGCTGCTGGAATATCACCTTTTTCTATAAATGCTTTTAGTTCTTTTTCTGCTTCACCTAAAATTATACCTTGACCAAAAACAATCATTGGTTTTTTTGCATTATTGATAATAGTCGCTGCTTCTTGAACTTTATTTGAATCAACTGTTGGAGTTGGTTGATAACTTCTAATACCGTTGCATTTTTTATACGAAAAATCAAAAGAATTCAATTGAGCATCTTTAGTAATATCAATCAGAACTGGTCCTGGACGACCAGAACGCGCAATATAAAATGCTTTTGCCATTACTTCAGGAATTTCTTCTGCTCGTGTAATTTGATAATTCCACTTTGTAACTGGTGTAGAAATACCTATAATATCTGTCTCTTGAAATGCATCAGATCCTAACAAATGACTTGCAACTTGACCTGTAATACAAACCATTGGTGTTGAATCAATTTGTGCATCTGCAATTCCTGTGATTAAATTTGTTGCTCCAGGACCTGAAGTCGCCATTGCTACTCCAACTTTTCCTGTTGCTCGTGCAAAACCTTGTGCTGCATGAGTTGCACCTTGCTCATGACGTGTTAAAACGTGTTGTAATTTATCTTGATATTTATATAACTCATCATAGATTGGCATAATTGCGCCTCCAGGATAACCATATATTAATTCTGCTCCTTCTTCTAAAAGGCATTTTACTACCGCTTCTGCTCCAGTAATTTTTATTTTTTTATTTTCCATCTTCCTCTTTTATTTTTTAAAATAATTTATTTCAACGTAAAATGTTGGAAAGTAAATCCATTTTATGGCTATCGCCCTGCGATTAAAATTTATCAGTTACACAACCTTCAGATGCTGACGAAACTGTTTTTGCGTATTTATATAAAATTCCTTTTTTGTGTTTTAATTCTGGTGCTTTCCAATTGGTTTTTCTCGTAGCAATTTCATCATCAGAAATCAAAACATTGATAGAATTATCTTCTGCGCTTATACTTATTTTATCTCCTGTTTTTAACAATCCGATTGTACCTCCAGATTGTGCCTCTGGTGTAATATGACCAACCACAAAACCATGTGTACCACCAGAAAAACGACCATCAGTAATTAAAGCAACCGATTTTCCTAAGCCTGCTCCCATAATTAAAGACGTTGGTTTTAACATTTCTGGCATTCCAGGGCCTCCTTTTGGACCTACATAACGTATCACAACTACATCGCCTCTTTCAACTTCTCCGTTTGATATTCCTGTATTTGCGGCTTGCTCACCATCATAAACAACTGCTTTTCCTTCAAATTTCAAACCTTCATTTCCAGAAATTTTTGCAACGGCTCCTTCTTCTGCAAGATTACCGTATAAAATTTGAATATTTCCTGATGATTTTAAAGCCTTGTCTTTTGGATAGATGACATCTTGCGAATTATCATCAAAAGTTAAAGGAGTTACATTTTCTAAATTCTCTGCCAATGTTTTTCCTGTGACTGTTAAACAATCGCCATGCAAATAACCATTGTCTAATAAATATTTCATGACTGCAGGAGTTCCTCCTACTCCATGAACATCCTCCATTAAGTATTTTCCTGATGGTTTCAAATCTGCAATTAAAGGCGTTTTATCACTTACTCTTTGAAAATCTGCTAACGTAAAATCAATATCTGCAGCATGTGCAATTGCTAAAAAGTGTAAAACAGCATTTGTAGAACCTCCTAAAGCATTTACCAATGCAATCGCATTTTCGATGGATTTTTTTGAGATAATATCCAACGGTTTTAAATCTAATTCTAATAAATTTTTAACAGCCATAGCAGTTCGTTCGCTTTCTGATAATTTATTTGGATTTTCGGCAGGAATTGAAGAATTATAAGGCAATGAAAAGCCCATACACTCTATTGCCGAGGCCATTGTATTTGCGGTATACATTCCGCCACAAGCTCCTGCTCCTGGAATGGCTCTTTTTATGATTTCTCTGTATTCTTTTTCGTCAATTTCACCTGCTACTTTTTGCCCTAAAGCCTCAAAAGCAGAAACGATATTTAATTTTTTTCCTTTGTATTTTCCCGAAGCAATTGTACCTCCATACATCATTATTGATGGACGATTTAAACGCAACATTGCAATCACTGCTCCAGGCATATTCTTATCACAACCAACAACTGATATCAACGCATCATAACTCTGAGCGTGCATAACTGTTTCTATAGAATCTGCAATAATATCTCTAGATGCTAATGAGTAATTCATACCAGAAGTTCCCATTGAAATTCCGTCAGAAACACCAATTGTGTTGAATCCTAAACCTACTAAACCAGCAATTTTACATTCAATTTTTACTTCTGCTGCCAAATTGTTCAAATGCATATTACATGGATTACCATCGTAACCTGTGCTTGCAATTCCGATTTGAGCTTTACTCATATCCTCATCAGTAAGACCAACTGCATATAACATTGCTTGAGATGCTGGCTGAGATTCATCTTGTGTTAATCTTTGGCTATGTTTATTTAAATTCATGTGTTGATTCCTATTGCTTTTTTAACTGTCACTTGTGTTCGCTATTAATCATCTGTTAGGATAACTGTTATTAAATGCTCGGTTCATTTTATTATTAATTGGTTATTCTTAAACAGAATAAGTTTCAAAAATACTTTGAGGAATTTACTCATTTGGTATTGTTCTCTTTTTTTTACAATACTAAAAACTTCTTTACGCCTACTAAGGTGTTGATTATGTGATTATTAAATTGAAATAAAATACATTAATCACATTTATTCTTTTAAGATTCTATTATTTTATTCATAAAAAAACCTTCCATTTTTAAGGAAGGTCTCAATCTTTTATATGATATAATAACTTTCCTATAAACCTAAGTGATAATAATCACAGAGATAATTGTAATAGAAATGATATTTAATAGTGTATTCTTCATAAATTCTTTACAAACGTATTGTTTATTTTTAATATTTGAATGAAAAAATGTTCTTTTTTTAAATCGTTACTTTTCTTTTTACGACTTCGGCGATTGAAATTCCTTCAATATTACTTTCTAACCATGAAATGATATCTAGATATAAGAATGACCTTTTTTCGTAAGGGTGATTTTCATAAACTTTTAATTCGCTATGTAACTTTTTAAATGCTGATTTTAATTCACTCGGATACATATCGGTCAAACTTCTTAAAAATTGCATCATCTTCTTTTGAACGATATGTAGATTATCCATTTTGATTAGAAATTTATACGTTGATTTAATTAATGTATCAATATTTTCATCAATTCCTGCTTCATAATGTGCTACTAAATTAAGAACGCGAGCATAACACAAGAGATCTTCTCGCATTGCCAACTCTTTATTTGATATAATTTTATTAAGATATAAAATACAATTTTCATTATCTGAAACTCCGAAATACATACATCCAATTTTATAATAATACACCATAATATGATGTGCATCAATCTTATTTATATATCGTTTTATTTCCTTTAAAACTGTTGGAATATATGCAATTCCTTCAGAAAAATTTGCATCTAAAAAATTGACATTTAGTTTGTTTTGATGATAATATACAGATGCCATTGCCTCTGTATTATCATTTAACAAAAAGTTTTTCTTTTCAATATCCAAAGAAAAATTAGTAAGAACTTCTTTAAATTTCTTTGTATACTTTAGCATAAAAAGAGATTCTAATAAATAGTTATATCCTTTTAGATAAAATACTGGATTTACCTCTTTCATATTCGGATATTCATCAAAAAGATCAATCCATTTTTGAGAATAACGATAACTACTCACAAAATCTTGAGTAATTAAGCTAAACCATAAATATGTCTTATATAAAAATAATTTTTCTTTAAAACCTAACTCTGAAATCGAATATTTAGGAATATGTGTTTCAAAATATTTGGTTACTATTTCTATATCTTCACTGCTTTTAGCGTAGCCATTTTGCAATAACCAACTATATAATTGTAATGATAAATTTGACAATTTACTCGTCATTACATTTCGAACACTCAACTCTTTTGCTTGCAATGAAAGCAAGTCTGCTCTATTATTTAAACTTCTGGTAATATATTGAGATTCTACAACTTTCTCCATTTCAACAATCTCATACGCCAAATTATTTTCTTCATTTTCTATTGCAGTATTCTTGGCTTTATCTAATATTTTTAGACTCTGCTTATACAAACCTTTATTATACAAAATTGTGGCGTAATCTAATTGTTCTCTAATTTGACTTCTTATATTTTGATGTTGAGGATTCAAACGCAAACTAACCAAAAGTTGCTTATATAAATGTGCTTTAGAGTTTGATAATTGTTGTTTTTTTATATTCGTTTTTTCTAGAATTAAAAGTTCATCATAAGTCGATGATTTATCAATTAAATTGAATAATGCAATAAAATTAGAGTTGGCACTACCCTCTAACCTTCCAACATATAGTTTAAATTGTCGCTTTTCTGATTTAGAAAGCGATTTTATCAAAGCAAACAATACATCATTTTTTTTAGTAGCCATTGTAAAATAATATTTACATTTAATTGATTAACAGTTGTTTATATTTAATTTTTATCTCCTGGATATAGTACAACTTTTGTAATATATAAGTATAAAGCAATATGCCAATCTTATTTTTGAATATTCAAAAGTGATAAAATATTTTAAATAATGAGTACAAATCAAGTCCAAATTTTTGACACAACACTTAGAGACGGTGAGCAAGTTCCTGGATGTAAACTAAATACAAAGGAAAAATTAATTATTGCAGAGCAGTTAGACAACCTTGGAGTTGATGTAATTGAGGCTGGTTTTCCTGTATCAAGTCCTGGAGATTTTAAATCGGTTGAAGAAATTTCTAAACTGATAAAAAATGCTACTGTTTGTGGTCTAACTCGTGCTCACAAAAATGATATTGATGTTGCTGCTCAATCACTAATTTACGCGAAACGTCCAAGAATTCATACAGGAATTGGAACTTCAGATTCACATATTATACACAAGTTTAATTCTACTCCAGAAAAAATTATTGAACGTGCTATTGGTGCTGTAAAATATGCTAAAACATTTGTTGAAGATGTAGAGTTTTATGCTGAAGATGCAGGAAGAACAGATAATGAGTATTTAGCGCGTGTTTGCGAAGCTGTTATAAAAGCAGGAGCAACTGTTTTAAATATCCCTGATACAACAGGTTATTGCTTGCCAGAGGAATATGGTGCAAAAATGAAATACTTAAAAGAAAACGTAAAAGGTATTGATGATGTCATATTATCTTGTCATTGCCATAACGATTTAGGATTAGCTACTGCCAATGCAATTGCAGGAATCACAAATGGTGCACGTCAAATAGAATGCACAATTAACGGTATTGGAGAACGTGCAGGAAATACTGCTTTAGAAGAAGTTGTGATGATTCTAAAACAACATCCATACTTAAACTTAGACACAAATATTAATACTCAAATGCTTTTTGCTACTAGTAAAATGGTACAAGAACATATGGGAATGGTTGTACAACCAAATAAAGCCGTTGTTGGTGATAACGCATTTGCTCACAGTTCAGGAATTCACCAAGATGGTGTAATTAAGAATCGTGAAACATACGAAATTATGGATCCTGCAGATGTTGGTGTTACTGAATCTTCAATTGTTCTTACTGCTCGGAGCGGAAGAGCTGCATTGGCATACAGAGCAAAAAATATCGGTTATGAATTGACAAAAAATCAATTAGATAATATCTATCCAGAATTTTTGAAGTTTGCTGATGTGAAAAAAGAAATTTTAGATGATGATATTCATCAGTTAATGGAAATTAGCAACGCATAAAGTTGTAATTTTTTAGGTGTTTTTTTGTATTTTCACCAAATGAAAAAAAAACCTTCCTTTATAGATGCATTGAACTATCGAAGATCTGTTCGAGTTTATGATGAAGACATCGAAATCGATTCAGAAGTCGTAAAAAAATGTATCGAACATGCAACTTTAGCACCAAATAGTAGCAATATGCAACTTTGGGAATTCTACCACATCACATCCAAAGATACTTTAAGCAAAATCACAGAAGCGTGTTTAGGTCAAAATGCTGCAGCAACTGCAAAAGAAATGGTTGTTTTTGTTGTAAGAAAAGACTTGTGGAAAGTGCGTGTGAATGCGCATAAAAAGAATTTAGAGAAAATGTATGGCGAAAAGCCAATGAAAGAATACACTTCAAGAGAAAAATTCGCTTTTAAATATTACACTAAAATTATCCCTTTTGCATATGCAGATTTCTTAGGGCTCTTTGGATATATAAAATATGCTATTGGATGGATTACTGGACTTTT
>CALIIP010000236.1 GCA_938018045.1 uncultured Flavobacteriaceae bacterium | reverse complement strand
AAGGTTATTTTATCTAATTTAACCACAACATCTTTGATAAATGAGTTATAAGTTTTCTCATTATCTTTTTCTCCCTTTATAACTTCATAATAATTGTTATCCCAATTTTGGCTTCCCCAACAATTCGGACAAACACCTTCAGGAGCATTAACAGTTTCTTCGTTATTTTTCTTTTTTGTAAAGTATGTTTTTACATTTTCTAATATACTCATGATAACTATTTTTTAATGTTCTATTATTTCACTCCACTTTTCGCTTTGTTTCGCAACAAACTTTACAAAACTACAAATTGCTGTTGCTTTATAACCTTCGTTAGTTAATTGCTCAAATGTTTTCTCAACCAAAACCTTTCCAATACCTTTTCCTCTTAAGTTATAAGGTACTTCAGAATCAACCAATAGCATTTTTCCGTTCTTTAAGACATATGCTACTTTGGCAATTTCACCATTAATGTCTAATGTAAATTGCTTGTTTTCTATATCATGAATAATAGTCAATCTACTCGGAATTAACTTGTTTATCCATTTTTCTAATTCTTCTTTGGTTGGATTTCTTAGTTTTTTTGAACCAACAGTTATTGTTGGGAAATTCAATTTTCTGTTTTCATAAAGGTTACGCAATTCTTCTGCGTATTCTTCATGCTTTTCTACATCCAAAAAATGAAAAGGTAGTTTTGTTTCTTCTAAAAGTAATTGATAATAATGTGTTTTATGACATTCTGAAGCACCATATAATTTGATTTCTGGAGCATTACTCATACTATTTATTGTTTTAAAGTTAGATAAAACAGTATCCTAAATCAAATAATCTACTTTAGATACCAATCTCTCAGTCGAACATCAATAGTTAAACTTTCAGTATCTACAATTGTTTTGAATTTCTCGATATCAGAAAGTCCATTTTTACCTCTATAATGGTAAGGATACACAATTGCAGGTTTAAAGTCTAAAATTGCACTAGATGCTTCTTCGACATCCATTGTGTAAGGTAAATTCATACAAACAAATGCAATATCTATATCGTATAATTGACGCATTTCTTGTATCCCTGAGGTATCTCCAGAAATATATACTCTTGTATCATCAAAATTGATAATATATCCATTTCCTCTTCCTTTTGTATGACGAGAATCTTCGGTTTCTGGCAAATTATACATTGCAACTGCTGAGATAAATAATCCTAATCTGTGAATCCCTTGACGATTGTTCAATACTTCAACTTGCTTTTTGTATTGACTTGGAAGCTTATCTGCAACCGCTTGAGGAACTATAAAAATCGCACCTTTCGTGTCGATTCCTTTTAGAGTTTCTAGGTTTAAGTGATCTCCATGAATATCGGTAATCAAAATAAAATCAGGTTTTGAAAGCCCTTTAAATTTTTCTGCTCCTCCGTAAGGGTCTACGTAGATTGTTTTGTTATTATAAGTTAGGACAAGTGTTCCATGAGTTATTGGTTGTATGGTAATGTTACCGTCTTTGGTTTTGATAACGTCAGGAGTTATTAGTTGAGCATTGATCTGAAAAGAAAAGATACTCAATAATAGAAATGCAATTTTGTTCATAATAGTTTGATTTGTATTGATATATACATAAAGCGTACCAAAGTTAGAAAATCTATAATGATAAAAACAAAAAGTCCGAAACTTTCGTTTCGGACTTTCATTATAAGCAAGGTATTATTTTTATTTTACTTTATCAACTACTGCCTTAAAAGCATCTGGATTGTTCATTGCTAAATCTGCAAGAACCTTACGGTTCAATTCGATACTATTAGCTTTGACTTTCCCCATAAACTGAGAATAAGACATTCCGTATTGGCGAGCTCCAGCGTTAATACGTTGAATCCACAATCCACGAAAGTTTCTTTTGTTGTTTTTACGGTCTCTATAAGAATATAACATTCCTTTTTCAACCGCATTTTTTGCTACTGTGTAAACGTTTTTACGTCTTCCAAAGTAACCTTTTGCTTGCTTCAATATCTTTTTTCTTCGAGCTCTTGAAGCAACTGAATTTACTGATCTTGGCATAATTTCATGTTTTTGTTTTATGATAGGCGGACTAAATACTTAGCCTCTTCTATGAGCACCATCACATGGTTAAACTAATTCCTAACTTCTATTTCAAAGTTAATTGTTGTAAGATGTTACTCTTGTCAGATTTGTGAACCAAACCATCGTGAGTAAGTCTTAACTTACGCTTTTTAGATTTTTTTGTCAATATATGACTCTTAAAAGCATGCTTTCTTTTGATCTTTCCAGTACCTGTAAGCTTAAAACGCTTTTTAGCACTAGATTTTGTTTTCATTTTCGGCATTTCTTCTTGTTTTTACTTGCTTAATATTATTGTTTCGCTAAACTTCATGTGAGTTCAGTCGAGATATTATTTCTTTTTTGGTGAGATAAACATAATCATACGTTTACCTTCTAATTTTGGCATTTGTTCAACCTTACCGTATTCTTCAAGTTCTTGTGCCAATCTTAATAATAAGATCTGACCTTGATCTTTATAAATAATAGAACGTCCTTTAAAGAAAACAAAAGCTTTTAATTTCGCCCCTTCACTAAGAAACTTAATTGCATGTTTCTTTTTAAATTCATAATCATGCTCATCAGTTTGAGGTCCAAAACGTATTTCTTTGACAATAACCTTTGTTGCCTTAGATTTTTGTGCCTTATCACGTTTCTTTTGTTCATATAAAAACTTTTTATAGTCTATAATTTTACAAACAGGTGGTTTGGCCTTTGGTGATATCTCTACCAAATCTAATTCTAAATCTCTAGCCATTGTTTTGGCTGCGATTATAGAATAAACTCCTACTTCAACATTTTCGCCCACAAGACGGACTTCATCAACAAATTTAATTTTTTCATTAATTCTGTGTTGATCTTCTTTGATTATTCTCCAAGGCTTTCTTGCTCCTCGTCTTCTACGTATTGCTATGATTTCAAAATTTAAATTAAACTTAAAATTGTTCTAATGCACTATTTATTTCTTCTTCTATTAATGCTATGAAGGCATCAATGGTATATGTTCCTTTGTCTCCTTCACCATGTTTCCTTACAGATACCGTGCCACTTTCTTCTTCATTTTCACCAACAATAATCATGTATGGTATCTTACTCATTTCAGCATCACGAATTTTCCTTCCAGTTTTCTCGCTTCGGTCATCAATGAGGGCGCGAATTTCGGAATTTTCCAAGACTTGTGAAACTTTTTCGGCATATTTTTGATATTTATCACTGATAGGCAGTAAAATAACTTGCTCAGGCGTTAGCCATAAAGGAAAGTTTCCGCCAGTATTTTCTAATAATATTGCTATAAATCGTTCCATTGAGCCAAAAGGAGCTCGATGAATCATTACAGGTCTGTGTAATTTGTTGTCAGAACCCTTATATGTCAAGTCAAAACGTTCAGGTAAATTATAGTCAACTTGTATTGTTCCTAATTGCCAACTTCTGCCTAAAACATCTTTAACCATAAAGTCTAGTTTAGGACCGTAAAAGGCTGCTTCACCATACTCTATAACAGTTTTTAAATCCTTTTCTTTTACAGCATTGATTATTGCATTTTCTGATTTTTCCCAGTTTTCGTCAGAACCAATATATTTTTGTTTATTGTCAGGATCTCGTAAAGATATTTGAGCAGTAAAATCACTAAATCCTAAAGACTTAAATACATAAAGAACTAAGTCAATAACATTTTTAAATTCTTCATTTAATTGATCAGGCATACAGAATATATGCGCATCATCTTGAGTAAAGCAACGAACACGTGTTAATCCATGTAGTTCTCCACTTTGTTCGTATCTATATACTGTACCAAATTCAGCAAAACGTTTTGGTAAATCTTTATAAGAATATGGTTTTACACGATATATCTCACAGTGATGAGGACAGTTCATCGGTTTTAAAAGAAATTCCTCTTCATCCTTTGGTGTATGTATTGGTTGAAAACTATCTTCACCATACTTTTCATAATGACCAGAAGTAACATACAATTCTTTCTGACCAATATGTGGTGTTATTACCATTTCATAGCCTGCTTTTTTCTGAGCGCGTTTTAGAAATTGTTCTAATCGATCACGAAGAGCAGCACCTTTTGGCAACCATAATGGTAATCCTTGACCTACTCTTGGCGAAAAAGCAAAAAGTTCTAATTCTTTACCTAATTTTCTATGATCACGTTGTTTGGCTTCCTCAAGTCTTTCTAAATATTCAGTAAGTAATTTTTGCTTCGGAAAAGAAATACCATATATACGTGTTAATTGTTTATTTTTTTCATCACCTCTCCAATATGCTCCTGCAGCACTCATTATTTTAACCGCTTTTATAATTCCCGTGTTAGGAATATGTCCTCCGCGACATAAATCTGTGAAATCTGCGTGATCACAAAAAGTAATATCACCGTCAGTTAAATTTTCAATCAATTCAACTTTATATTCATTTCCTTGTTCTTTATAATAAGATAAAGCATCAGTTTTAGAAATAGATCGTAATTTAAACTCATGTTTACCACGAGCAAACTCAATCATTTTATTTTCGATGTCTTTAAAGTCTTTCTCAGAAATAGTATCTTCGCCTAAATCCAAATCATAATAAAATCCATTATCAATAGCAGGACCAATAGTTAATTTTACCTTTGGATGAAAAAATACGATGGCTTGAGCCAATAAGTGAGCAGTTGAATGCCAAAACGCTTTTTTCCCTTCATCACTGTCAAAAGTAAAAAGAGTTAAATGTCCGTCTATATTAAGTGGAGTAATGGTCTCTACAATTGTATCATTAAATTTCGCAGATATAACATTTCGAGCCAAGCCATGGCTAATACTCATTGCAACATCATTTGCAGTACTTCCTTTTTCAAATTGTTTTACTGAGCCATCTGGCAATGTAATATTAATCATATAACTTATATATTAGGAGCGCAAAGATATTGAAAACTATTATTTATCTACAATTTTAATGGTGTAAAAATTATTCATTTAACTAGTCTATTATATTAGTTGAAAATAAGTTTAAACTTTTAAATTTATTTTAACGTGTAATATACTGGCAATCAGCAGTTAGTTTTTTGACGAAAAAATAAACCTTTTTTTTTCGTCAAAAGACTTGTCTATGTGTTTTAACAATGTATATTTGCACCCGCTTAGAGAAACATGTATATGTCCTTTAGGTAAGTTCACAAAAGTATTTTTCAGGGTTTTAAAAATAAATTAAAAAAACTTTTTAATTTTAGTTGTTAGAATTAAAAGTTGTTTTATATTTGCACCCGCTAAGAGAAATAGCAAAGAAGAAGTTCATTGAAAATATTGAAATTGACAGCGTAAATTGAGTAAGAACCGATTTTTCAGAAATGAATAATCGT
>CALIIP010000235.1 GCA_938018045.1 uncultured Flavobacteriaceae bacterium | reverse complement strand
TTATCACCATCAAGAATATCACCTATTCCTCCGAGTATACTTCCTTCTCCTTTGCTTTTTCCTCCTTGACGCGGAATAGAAGCGGCTACTCTTCCAGCCAATCTACTAAAAGGTAATGATTGTACATATACAACTCCAGGTCCTTGAACGGTTGCAAAAAAGAGACCTTCTCCTCCAAAAACAGAATTTCTTATTCCACCTACAAATTCAATATCATATTTCACATCTTTTGTAAAACCTACCAAGCAACCTGTATCAATTTTTAAAGTTTGACCTGCAGCCAATTCTTTTTTTGCTACTGTTCCGCCAACATGCAAGAATGTCAATCCGTCTCCTTCTAACTTTTGCATAATAAAACCTTCGCCTCCAAACATTCCTCTTCCCAACTTTTTTGAAAACTCAACTCCAACAGAAACTCCTTTTGCAGCACATAAAAAAGCATCTTTTTGACAGATAAACTTTCCCTGATAAGCCATTAGGTCAATCGGAATTATTTTTCCTGGATATGGAGCAGCAAATGATATTTTCTTTTTTACTTGACCAATGTTATGAAAAACAGTCATAAATAGACTTTCTCCTGTTAATAATCTTTTTCCAGCAGAAAAAATCTTCCCAAGAATACTTTCTGATTGACCTGAACCATCACCAAGAATCGTATCCATCTTGATTTCTGTATCCATCATCATAAAACTTCCAGACTCTGCAATTACACCTTCTTGAGGATCAAGTTCTACCTCTACATATTGCATTTCTTCTCCAAATATTTCGTAATCTATTTCGTGTGCATTCATTAATAAAATGTTTTAAGATTAATACATATAATTTATTTTCTAGCTCTTATACTCCATTCGTATTCAAATGTAGAAACTTTTTCATTCGCTTCATTAAAACCTTCAGAAGTTAGAGTTAAAACTTCCCATTCTCCAGTTTTAATAGTTTTCTCAACAGCTTGCTTTATTTTATCTCCTTCCAAACATATAAAAGTTATTTTACCTTTTGCTTTTTTTGAAAAACTTCCTTTTAGACCAGTTACTAACATTGATATTTTAGCATTCGTTTTATCAATTTGTTTCATCAATAAAATTCCTGTTGTTAATTCAGAGGCCATACCTTGAACTGCCCAATATAAAGACTTATAAGGGTTTTGATTTATCCATCTATGACGAACTTTTACTGTTGCTTCTTTTTCCGTCAACGACTTCATTCTCACTCCTGCAATATATGCTGAAGGTAATTTTATAAGTAAAAAAAAATTGATTTTATTTGGAGTAAATTTCATTTATTTCTATAATTATTTGCTTACAAGTTACTAATTTTTATTAAATATTTACAACAAGTAATATTTTAGATTATCATTTTATAAAGTTACTATACGCAGTATAGTATATCGAAATGAAATGTTAAATAAATGTTAAAATATAGTACTTTGTATTGCATAATACCTTTTTTTAACCGTATCTTTGCATTGTATAATAACTGACATAACATTATGACAACAAAAAACGATAATAGTAACGCATTCTTAATTCACATATCTGCATTTGCAGGATACTTCATTCCTCTGGGAGGAGTAATAGCACCATTAATTTTTTGGCAAGTAAAAAAAGAGGAAAGTGAATATTTAGATGAGCAAGGCAAAGAGGCTGTAAACTTTAATTTAAGTTTTTTACTTTACACATTTCTTTTAGGACTTGCCCTCATTCCATTTATTTTCGGAACATTATTTAGCGCATTTAAAAGGGTTGACCATATGCATAACGAATTTAATTTTGACTTTCCATTTGTAGGATTTTTTGGAGGTGTATCAATTATTGGACTTTTAGGAATTATTAGATTTGTCTTTATCATTCTAGCGGCGATAAAAGCAAATAATGGTGAATACTATAAATATCCTATTACAATAAAATTTATTAAATAATAAAAAATCATTCAAACTATGAAGATTGAAAACACAAAAGCACAAATGCGAAAAGGAGTCTTGGAGTTCTGCATACTTTCTATTTTACAAGGTAAAGATGCATATACTTCAGAAATTCTTGGGCATTTAAAAGATGCTAAATTATTGGTAGTAGAGGGAACAATTTATCCACTACTAACGCGTCTGAAAAACGCTGGACTACTCAACTACCGTTGGGAAGAATCAACTTCAGGACCACCACGAAAGTACTATGGATTAACAGAAACAGGGAAATTATTTTTAAAAGAATTAAATACAACTTGGAGCGATTTAGTAAACGCTGTAACACTTGTAACAACAACAAAATCAACTAAATAATGAATAAGACAATAAATATTAATCTCGGAGGAATGTTTTTTCACATTGATGAAAATGCATATCAAAAATTAAATAGATACTTAAACGCTATCCGAAAATCATTGAGTGATGACCCTCAAGGTAGAGATGAAATCATCAAGGATATCGAATTGCGAATTAGCGAACTATTGACTGATAAAGTTGTTGACGAACGTCAGGTTATTAGTGAATCTGATATAGACTCAATTATTGGAGTTATGGGACAACCTGAAGACTACAATGTTGACGAAGAATTGTTTACAGAACAGCCATATAATCAGAAAAGCAGAAAAGCTTCAAAAAAATTATATAGAGATATAGATGATAAGTTTTTAGGAGGAGTTGCTTCTGGAACTGCGCATTACGTTGGAATTGAACCAATTTGGTCTCGTATATTTTGGTTAATCATGGCTTTCGGATTTGGATTTGGATTCTTAGCATATCCGTTACTTTGGATTTTATTACCAAAGGCAGAAAGCACATCTGAAAAACTGGAAATGGAAGGCGAGCGTGTTAATATTGACAATATCGAACGTAAAATTCGTGAAGAATTTGATTCACTATCTGTTAGAGTAAAAGATGGTGCAGGAGAACTATCTGATAAGATAAAAGAAGGTACTGATGTTGTAAAAAAAAAGTACGGAAATAAGTCAAAATCAGGATTTCAAGAACTCTTAGATACATTTGGCTCAATACTAATCACTTTACTCAAGGTATTTGCAAAGTTCATTGGAGTACTTATTATCATTGTCTCTGCATTAACTTTATTAAGTTTAATCATCGGAGCATTTTCTTGGGGAAGTCTAGAATTTCTTGGATTTGGAGATGATTTCTTAAATATACCTTCTGAAATTCTACATGGTACATTACCATATTGGCTAATGGCATTGTTCTTCTTTACTGCAGTAGCAATTCCATTTATATTATTGTTTCTACTCGGTTTAAAGATTCTTTCTAACAATGCAAAATCTTTTGGAAAAGTAACAAGTTTAACTTTATTAGCTCTATGGATTATCTCAATTTTAGGTTTAATATTTTCTGGATTGGATATTTCAAGTAAATATAAATATAGAGGCTTAGACACCAAATCTCAAGATATTGAGTTAATTGCAAATGATACGTTAAGAATTTCTATGGTAACAAATAATGATTACATAGATGATAAATATTCAAGGAATAACAGGAATTATAAAAAGTTTAATGATAATGGCATAGAGAAATTATACTCTACAGATGTTGATTTTGATATTAGAAAAAGCGATACAGATTTCGCATATATAAAAATACGAAAAGCAGCACAAGGTAGAAATTATAGTGATGCTAATTTAAATGCTGAAAAATTAGAATATCAATTTAATTTATCAAATTCAAGTTTAGAATTAAATGGATATTTCTTAAATAATTTTAAAAATGCATTTTTTGGTCAAGAAGTAGATGTGATCCTCTATTTGCCAGAAGGCGCAAAAATATATCTTGACAAATCAACAAAACATTATTTAGATGATGTCTCAAATAGACAAGACATTTATGACAAACGAATGATTGATCATTACTATATAATGGGTAAAAACCAATTGGATTGTATTGATTGTAAAACTGATAAAATAATTGATGTTGACACAGATAATGTAGACTTGAAAATTAATGAGAACGGTGTTAATTTAAAAATAAACACTGATGATGGTGATGTAAAAGTTAAGATTGATGAAAACGGAATTGAGATTAAATAACAATTCATCCAACACAATCAACAATTGAGTAAACTCTCTTTTATTAAGAGTTATTTAGTAATTAATTTTACACAAACTTTAAAAAACTAACAAAATGAACTTTTCAATGAAAAATCACAAACTCCTTAATTTAAATATTAAAGGCGTACGTAAAACTAGAATCACAGTATTATTATTAATTCTAATTACAACAACATCATGTATGTTTGACAGTTTTGGAATTCAAGGAAACGGAAATGTAGTTACTGAAGATAGAAATATTTCTTCTGATTTTACTGCAATAAAAGTAAGCCAAGGAATAAATGTCAAATTAACTCAAGGTATCGATGTTGATTTATCTGTAGAAGCAGATGATAATATCATTGACCTTATCGTTACAGAAGTTGAAGGAGATGTATTAAAAATTTACCTAGATAAAAATGTAAGTCGCGCAACACGGACTGTGTATTTAACTGCTATTAACATCAATAGTATTCGTACATCAAGTGGTGCAATGGTAAGTGGAGAAAACACGATAAAAACAACATCTATAGATTTAAAATCATCTAGTGGAAGTGAAATAAACATTGATTTAATTGCAGATAATGTTGATTCTGATGTTTCTAGCGGCGCTAATATGAGACTTAGTGGAACAACTATGACTTTTGATGGTGATGCAAGTAGCGGAAGTCATATAAAAGCAAATAATTTAAAGTCTGAAGTTTCTAGAGCAGATGTTTCTAGTGGCGCAAGTATAGATGTTTATGCAAGTGAAAAAATAATTGCTCACGCAAGTAGTGGTGGAGATATTGACTATTCTGGAAATCCTAAAACAGTTAATAAATCGAAATCTTCTGGCGGAAGCATTTCTAAAAATTAAATAGTAACTAACCGTACTATTTAAAATTGGGTTGTAAATAGGTTATAATTAATTGTTTTAAAAATCATGATTCTCTTTTAAAATAAGATTCAAAACTTAACTAACAATCAAATTTTGCAGTAACGTCTTCCTTGTTGTTGAGACGTTGCTGCTTTTTTGTCTTATGATGACTACAAAAAATTATTATGTATTCTGGGTTTCTCGAAAATGACAACTTAAAAATCAGTAATAAAAAAACTATGCTTTTGGCAAGAAAACCTCTGCCATCATACAACGTGCACTTCCACCTCCACAAGCTTCAATAGTATCCAAAGAGCTTGATAATATTTTACAATGACGTTCAATAATTGTTCTTTGTGTTGGTGTTAAACTTTTATCTGCTGATGCTGACATCACAATAAAACGTTCTTCATTTGTTCCCATGATTTGAAGCATATTCCCAGCAAAATTATTTACTTGATCTTCAGTAATTGCAATAATTTCTTTTCCGTCTTCTTTCAATTCTTTGATGAGTTGCTTACGCTCTTTTTTATCATCAATAGAATTTAAACAAACAACAGCAAAATCTTCAGCCAAACACATCATCACATTGGTATGATAAATTGCTTTGCGCTCCTTGCCTACTGTTTGATATGAAGTAAATAAAACTGGTGTATATTCAAAATCTTCACAAAATTCGATTACTAAATCTTCTTCTGCTCTTGGTGATAAGGCACAATACGCCTTTCGGTTAACTCTATCTAATAGTAAACTTCCTGTTCCTTCAAGAAAAACTTCTTCTTCTTCAGCAGATGAATAATCAACTATGTTTTCTATCACAAAACCTTTTTCTTCTAATATATCTAATACGTCTGCTCTACGTTCATGTCTCCTATTCTCGGCAAACATTGGATATAAAACTACAGTTCCATTTTTATGAAAAGAAATCCAATTGTTAGGAAATATAGAGTCTGGAGTATCTGGTTCAACTGTATCTTCTATCACAATTACATTTACTCCAACTGCTCGTAGTTTATCTACAAACGCATCAAATTCCTGCAAAGCCTTTGCTTGCACAGTTGCTGGTAATAAATTGTCCAGTACTTTCTGATAATAATTATTTACAGCCGTTTGCTCGTTCATCCTAAAATTTACAGGACGAATCATTAAAATTGTATTGGTTATTTGTTGCACAGTTCTTATATTTTTTTTTGTAAAAATAAATAAAATGTTAGAGTAAATTATATTAAAAACAGTTTGTTATAAATTTAGCAAACCTAAAAGATCTTGAATCACATTTTGCCCTTTATTTTTATTATACCATCGCTGTAAATCTTCTTTAAATTCTGGCGTTAGTTTACCATGAGTATCCTTATAATCACTAACTAGTTTTGTTGCTTCTGTTGGTCTAGGCCCATAAGAATTTAAAACTTCTCCAGACGCGTCATCAATCATAATAAGTTTTGGTATTGATTGATTACCGTTGGTTAAAAAAGCGTCCATCAACTCTAAATTTTCATCACGCAAAACTACTTTAATATCAATAGCGTCATTCAATTCTGCAACTTTATTCATAACTGGCATTACATGCGCAGCATCTCCACACCAACTTTCTGTCAAAATTAACCAAGTAATATTCTTTTTATAACTTTCAACTTTACTTTTTACATCATCTCCTACTTTTAACGTTTTATTCCAACGCTTAAACCTTCTATCATTTAATAGCGTATAGTTAATTAGCGCATCTGTTTGTGCTTCACCTGTTGTCGATTTAGTTGCAACCAATTCTTTTACTCTTTCAACAAATTCGTTATAAGAAACCCCTTTCTTTAAAGCCTCGTTAATTACTCTTTTTAATTTTGTAGTTGATTCCATTTTATATATTTAGAATTGATAAGACGAAAAGTAGTTTGATAACTTACAAGTAACTTGTTATAGTTCTATTTAAGAATAAAAGAAAATTAAATGATAAACTACTCTCTTATCAAAGGCATTGTAGAACAACGCAGTAATCCTTCCTGTTTAGATATTTCTGCATATGGTACTTCTTCTACTGTAAAACCTTGCTTGCGAAGCCATGAGTTTAATCTCGTGAAATTTTTCTCAGAAATAATAACATCTTCAGAAATTGAAAAAACATTAGAATTCATATTATACATCTCTTCAGAAGAGATTTCAAAAAGGTTTTCTTGACCAAATAAGTCTACCAAAAACTGATATTCTTTTTCTACCAAAAATCCATTTCTATGAATAATTGCCTTATCTGTTCCTATTGGTTGAAAACAACAATCTAAATGAAGCGCATTATTACGAGCATCAGTATTTGATTTTCTCAACTCAAAAGATTTCACAGTTTTATGCGGAAACAATTCTTGCAAAGCAATTACTGCATCCATATTTGTACGAGCAGTAATATAATCTGCATAATCATCACCAGAATAAGTTCCTACAAAAATATAGTCGTTCCACGGCATTACATCACCACCCTCTACGTGTGCTTCTTCTGGCAATGTGATAATATTCTCGGGATTTATTTGATCAATTACATACTGAATTGCATCAATTTCTTTATCTCTATCTGGAAGTATATTGGCTTTTACAAATTTGTCATCAATAACAAAAGCAATATCACGTGCAAAAATTTGATTGTAATTTTCTATTTGTGTTGGTCGATATACTTCAACATTATATTTCGCAAACACATCTGAAACGGCTTGCATCTCTAAAACCATATCTTCTATCTTAGGATATGTTCCGGCTTTTACGTGTTCTGCTGATTTAGGATCATAACAATCTTCTAACTTTGGTGTTGGACCATTACTAATTGCTGTACCTAATACAACGGCCTTAAGACGCGAAGTCTCATTGGTAACATTCAATTTCAACATCTTTACTTTTGACGGATTTAGATCTTTTATCATTTCTAAATTTAGCGTTTCTCTACAGGTACAAATGATCGTAAATTTTCTCCAATATATACTTGTCTTGGACGACCAATTGGTTCTTTACGCAAACGCATTTCTTTCCATTGAGCAATCCATCCTGGAAGTCTTCCTAATGCAAACATAACTGTAAACATTTCCGTTGGAATTCCCATAGCACGATAAATAATACCTGAATAAAAATCTACATTTGGATATAGTTTTCTTGACACAAAATAATCATCTGCTAATGCTTCTCTTTCTAAACCTTTAGCGATATTTAAAATTGGATCTTCTATCCCTAAATCACTTAAAACTTCATCAGCAGCAACTTTAATAATCTTTGCTCTTGGATCAAAGTTTTTATATACTCTATGACCAAATCCCATTAAACGGAAAGGATCAGATTTATCTTTTGCTTTAGCCATATATTTTGCAGTATCACCTCCATCTTCTTCTATTCCTGCTAACATTTCTAGTACTGCTTGATTTGCGCCTCCATGTAAAGGTCCCCAAAGTGCAGATATTCCTGCTGATAGAGATGCAAATAAACCTGCATGTGAAGAACCAACAATTCTTACAGTAGAAGTAGAACAATTTTGCTCGTGATCTGCATGTAATATCAATAATTTATCTAAAGCATTAACTAAAACTGGATTCTGAACGTATTTTTCTCCTGGCTTTTTAAACATCATTTTTAAAATGTTTTCTATGTAACCTAGGGAACTATCAGAATATTTAAATGGCATTCCTTGATTTTTACGCATCGTCCAAGCAACTAGAACAGGGAATTTACCCATAATCTTTACAACTGCATTATACATTGCCTCTTCAGAGTCTACATCAACAGAATTTGGATTAAAAGCAGTCAATGCACTCGTTAAAGAAGATAAAACTCCCATTGGATGCGCTGCTTTAGGAAAAGCGTCAACTATCTTTTTGATTTCTTCATCAACAATAGATTGTTTTTTGATATCATTTTGAAACTTTTCTAAAGTTGCTGCATCTGGTAATTCTCCAAAAATCAATAAATAAGCAACTTCTAAAAAATCTGCTTTTTCGGCAAGTTCTTCAATACTATAACCTCTATAACGCAAAGTCCCTTTTTCACCATCTAAAAACGTAATTCCACTTTCACAAGAACCTGTGTTTTTATAACCAGGATCAATCGTAGTTACTCCACCTGTTAAACCTCTTAGTTTTGAAATATTAATCGCTTTTTCATTTTCTGTTCCTTCTATTACTGGGAACTCATATACACTACCATTAACTTCTATTTTTGCTATCTCTGACATGATTTATTTTTTTGAATATTACTCATAAATAAGACCACGAATTTACGAAAAATTGAATTAAAATAAAAGAAATTTAATTTATAATAAAACAAAAAAAGCCAACATTTAAAATGTTGGCTTTTTAATATCTTTTTTAAAGATTATTTTATTTTAAAAGCTTTCTCTTGTTGACAATATGCTATTCTTTAATAATCTTTTTTATTAACGTTCCATTATCTGTATTAATTTTAAGAAAATATATCCCTTCTGTTACATCATTCATGTTCAACATATTCGTTTTAGAAAAAATAGTTTTGATTTTTTTCCCTTGTACATCAAATAATTCTATTGAAGTTATTAAAGATTGAGATGCTATATTTAAAATACCTTTTGTTGGATTAGGATAAGTTAAAACAGCATTCTCAATTCCAAACTCGCTTACAGATAATGAATTTTGAAAAATTGTATTTGCAATATTGGTCTCAATTGGAAAATTATAATCAAAATAAATATCTGCTTTATTACTCACATCATCTCCCAAAACCAATGTGCTTTCTGTTTTTATTTTAAAAACTACATAACCTTTTTCGTTTGCTCCTAAATTTATAGCATCAAATATAAATTCTATTTTATGACCTGTAATTTTAGTAGCCATTTCATGTGATGCTCTTATTATTTGAAATGTGTTTATGTCAAATTTGTCATCATCTATCTCATCTGTAATTACCACAAAGCTTGCAGCTGCAGTTCCCGTATTTTCAAAATTGATAACATAATGCAAATAGTCACCTATACTTTCTGGAGTAACATAATTGCCTTGCAAACAAATTTTATCATTTGGATCGTAAGATCCAACAACAGTTTGATTGAAATCAAAAACATTATCATCAGGTGAGTCATCCCCAGAAATAGGATTTACAATTACTGTGAAATTTAATACATCACCAATATTAACAGCTGGAGTTTCCATTGGTGAATTTACATTTAAAGTCACTTCTATACTCCTACTTTCAAATGGAAGTAAATCAGTATAGTTCCAAGATAAATTACCAGTAACTTGACTATCTGGATTTATAGTCGCCGATATATAATCTGATACTGAATCATCAAAAACATAATCAATACTCCCGGAAACTGTTTGATTTCCTTTGTTTTTATATACAATATTATAAACAGCATCAAAACCTGGTTGCGCTGGGACTAATGGTAAAATAACAACTTCAACATCAGGATGCATTCCATTTGCAATAAGGCAAAAATCTTGTGTCCTATTATTATTGTTAGCATCTACAAACTGTACATTTACTGTTAAAGGTGTAACACTAAACAATGAAGAATTTTCTAAACTTGGTGTAATATCGAAACTACCTGCTTCTGTATAAAAACTATAATTCCCTAAACTGTTTGATACTGCTGAACCTTGGCTTATACCATCGTCTATATTTATTCTAAAGTTTAATGGTAATACATCACTAGTATCACAACCGTTATTGTTAGCATCAAAAGTAACTGTACCTGAAATAGTATTGTAATCACCTCCTGGAGTAAACGAGCAATATGAACTTACAACTACGCTGTTTCCTGCATTTACTTGTATGTCTGCAATTTGATCATCATCTGCGCAAATGTAGGCTAGATTTGGGTTATTCTCAAATTCTAATGTATATTCATTTATACCATTTTTAATGAATAATGTTTCTAATTGATTATTATTACATTCCAATTCATCAAGCATACTGTTTTGAGAAACGTCAAGTGTTTCTAATTGATTATTATCACATTCCAATCTATAAAGATTACTATTTTGAGAAACATCAAGAGTTGATAAATTATTTGAAGAACAGACCAAAGTCGAAAGGTTACTATTTTGAGAAACATCAATTGTTTCTAATTGATTATTATTACATACCAATGCGTAAAGCATACTGTTTTGAGAGACATCAAGAGTTAATAAATTATTTCCACCGCAAGTCAAGGTCCTTAGATTTGGATTTTGTGTGAGATCTAAACTAGATATTTGATTATATTCGCAAACTAAATTTTCCAATCTCTGGTTATTAACTATCTCAATGCTTGTTATATTATTACCTGCAAAATTTAAATATTTGAGGTTTTGATTTTGACTGATATCTAAATCTGATAATTGATTATGATGTAGATAAAGCTTTTCTAAATTTACATTTTGACTAATATCTATCTCAGTTATATTTCGGTTCAAACTACAAAGGAGATAAGTTAATGCAATATTTTGAGAAATATCTAAGTTAGTTAGAGAATTACTTAAACTAGAATTTGAAGGAAATCTAATAAAAAGAAACTCGAGTTTGATATTTTGACTTATGTCAAATGAAGTGATACTGTAATTTGTAATAACTAATTTTTGAAGATTAGAAAATGCCTCAATACCAGCCATATCGTATATATCCAACGCTGCACTATAATAACTAGCTGTAATTCTAAGTTCAATTATTACTAATGCTTCACTTTCTTGAATTTCACCATCATTATTTGTGTCAATCGCGCTAAAATGTCCATTTTCATCCATAGCAATACCATTATTGGGTGATGCCTGTAATAATTTATCCTTAAAATTCGTATCAGGAATATTTACAATTTGTGCATTGGCAAATCCAACACTAAATAGTAATAAGAGAAGTATTCTTTTCACAGTAGTCAATTTATTAATAGATACACAATTTAACAAAAAGTTGCGTGTTGAATGCAAAAACCTGTAAGAAAAATCTTACAGGTTTATTGTTTATAAAAGTAAATGGTCTAATTAACCAATCTTAAATGCTTTCTCTTGAGGATAATAAGCAACATCGCCTAACTCTTCTTGAATTCTCAATAGTTGATTGTACTTCGCCATTCTATCACTTCTAGAAGCAGAACCTGTTTTTATCTGACCTGTATTTAAAGCAACTGCCAAATCTGCAATTGTATTGTCTTCTGTTTCTCCTGATCGATGACTCATCACAGAAGTATATCCTGCATTGTGTGCCATGTTTACAGCAGCAATCGTTTCAGTTAATGTTCCGATTTGATTTACTTTTATCAAAATCGAATTTGCAATTCCGTTATCAATTCCTTTTCCAAGACGTTCAACATTAGTAACAAATAAATCATCTCCAACCAATTGTACTTTATCACCAATCTTATCTGTCAAATATTTCCAACCATCCCAATCGTTTTCATCCATACCATCTTCAATAGAAATAATTGGGTACTTTGATGCCAATTCTGCCAAATAGTCTGCTTGCTCTTCTGATGTTCTTATCTTCCCAGTAGTACCTTCAAATTTTGAATAATCATATTTACCATCAACAAAAAATTCTGCTGCAGCACAATCTAACGCCAACATTACCTCACTTCCAACTTTGTATCCTGCTTTTTCGATTGCTTCTAAAACTGTATCAAGTGCATCTTCTGTACCATCAAATTTTGGTGCAAAGCCACCTTCATCTCCAACAGCGGTACTTAAATTTCTGTCGTGTAAAATACTTTTTAAGTTGTGAAAAATCTCACTTCCTATTTGCATAGCATGTGTAAAGTTTTTTGCTCCAACTGGCATTACCATAAATTCTTGAAACGCAATTGGTGCATCTGAATGTGAGCCGCCATTTACAATATTCATCATTGGTACAGGAAGTGTGTTAGCACTAACACCACCAACATATCTATACAATGGTAAATTCAATTCGTTTGCGGCTGCTTTAGCAACTGCTAGCGAAACACCTAAAATAGCATTTGCTCCTAATTTTGCTTTGTTTGGAGTACCATCTAAATCAATCATAATTTGATCTACTGCATTTTGTTCAAAAACTGATGTTCCTAACAATTCTGCTGCAATAAGTTGATTGACATTATTAACGGCTTTTAAAACACCTTTTCCCATATAATCATTTCCACCATCTCTCAATTCTACGGCTTCATGTTCTCCAGTAGATGCTCCTGAAGGAACTGCTGCTCTACCCATTACTCCGTTTTCGGTAATTACATCAACTTCTACAGTTGGATTACCTCTTGAATCAAAAATTTGTCTTGCGTGAATGTTTATAATGATACTCATATAGTTGTTTTTTGTTGATTTATTTTAAGAACCTGCAATTTACAAAATATAGAAATCTTTATATAATTTTAAAGGAACTAGTTACGAAAACGATTTTTGGAAAGGGTGAGGGTTGTTTTCTGACTAAATATTAATTTATTTCTACAAAACCATTTAATAACTTCTCACAATCATTTTTATAACTATCTAGTAAACTTTGTGATGTATATGTTATGAATTGTACTGTACCATTTTTGCTTGAAAAATAATATCCATAATAAGAAAATTTGATTCCTTGTAAAGTGCCATTTAATTGAAGTAATAGCACCTTTATTCCATTTACAATTCTATATTCCTCTTTTACAACCTTTATGTCTGATGCTGCTTCTTTAGCATTATCAACAGCAATTGTTTTTAATGATTCTAATGGTATTTCAAGTTTTTCGGAAATTATCATACCATACAAATCTTCACCTTTAAGTTGAAGTTCATATTCAGCCTCAGGATTGTCACTCGCTTTTGTAAATGACCATTCTGTTGGGTCTAACCAAAACCCAACATTTAACTTATTACTTTTAAGTAAGAAATTTGAATTATTATCTTTAATAAACACTTTTGAATTTGTTGGAATTACTGACTCTTTATTGTCATCTTCATTTTGATATTTCCATGTTCCATCATCAAATAAAATTACTTGTTCACCAGTGTCAGTTAGACCTTTTTGCTGTGCAAAAGCAGCAGAGATTGTAAACAAACTAAACAATAATAAAAATATTTTTTTCATGTTTCTTATTTTAAATAAAATAATAATTAAAAAGTTAAGAAATATTAAAAACTGTAATCAGTTATCCATTTTTAATATTCTCAATAAATTCATCAAACAAATAAGCGGCATCATTTGGTCCTGGACTTGCTTCTGGATGATATTGAACAGAAAAACAGTTTTTAGATTTCATACGCATTCCTGCAACTGTATTATCATTCAAATGAATGTGTGTCAGTTCAAAGTCATTATTTTTTTCTAACGAATCTTTATCAACAACAAACCCATGATTTTGTGAAGTAATCTCTCCTTTTCCATTAATTAAATTCTTTACAGGATGATTGATCCCTCTATGGCCATTGTGCATTTTATAAGTTGTAATACCGTTTGCTAATGCAATTACTTGATGTCCTAAACAAATTCCAAAAAGTGGTAAGTCACGCTTGATGATTTCTTGAGCGACCTTTTGCGCGTCAACCAATGGAGTTGGATCTCCAGGGCCATTGGATAAAAAGTAACCATCTGGTTTAAAACTTTGTAAATCTTCAAAAGAAGCGTTGTAAGGAAATACTTTTACTTGACAATCTCTTTTTACCAAATTACGAATGATATTCTTTTTAATTCCGATATCTAATGCCGAAATTTTATATTTTGCATTGTCATCACCAACAACATAAGATTCTTTGGTTGAAACTTTTGAAGCCAACTCTAAACCTTCCATATTTGGTTGGTCTGCCAATTGTTTCTTAAGATTTTCAATAGCATCAATATCTGTAGATATTACAGAATTCATTGCGCCTTTATCTCTTATGTATCTTACAACTGCGCGTGTATCTACATCAGAAATGGCAATCAAGTTATGTTTAATAAAATAATTTTCTAGCGAGTCAGTTGCATTATCTCTTGAGTAATTAAAACTGAAGTTTCTGCAAACAAGACCAGAAATTTTTATAGAATTAGATTCAATCTCATCCTCATTTACACCATAATTTCCAATATGTGCATTGGTCGTCAACATCATTTGACCAAAATAAGAAGGGTCTGTAAATATCTCTTGATAACCTGTCATACCAGTATTGTAACAAATTTCTCCAAATGCAGTACCCTCAAGTCCTACAGATTTCCCTTCAAAAATAGTTCCGTCTTCTAGCAATAATATCGCTTTCTTATGTTGTGTGTATTTCAATTTTCTATGTTTATTTGGTTTTCAAATATAAAAAAAAGGATAAACTTAATTAAGTTTATCCTTTTAATATTATCAATGATTTATCATTATCTATTATTCAGTAGTTTCTGATTCAGAAGATGCTGGAGCCTCAACTGTTGCTTCAACTTTTTTAGTTCTACCTCTACGTGTAGATTTTTTCTTCTTATTACTATTTGGATTGTAGATTTCGTTATAATCAACTAACTCTACCATTGCCATAGAAG
>CALIIP010000234.1 GCA_938018045.1 uncultured Flavobacteriaceae bacterium | reverse complement strand
TTAATATTATAAAAGGTTGTGTTTAATTTTTTTGACACAACCTTTTTAAATCTTTAAAGTACTCTAAGTAAATTTAGTTATTTTAATTAAATTAATTCTAAAAGTTTCTGATAATGTGGCAAACAATCATTTAATAGTGGTTTTAAATGATTTGGAAATGGAGTAGTTTTTGGTTTGTATGCTATAAAACCAGTTGATGTATGTATGTTTTTATACCAATATTCAGCCCAAAGACCATCCTCTTTTCTCGCTTCGGCTTTCCAATGTAGCATATGATCATCAAAAGGGATTCCTATGCTATTGCATAAGTTCCTAAGTTCATCTTTTGGATTTATCAATACTTTTTTAGAATCTAAAACAACATATTTTATGTTATTCTCTTGAAAATAGTCAACCAATTTTGTTTGCATTTCATAGCCAACATCATCTATTGAAGGGTTTTTTATAACTTTATCAAAAGAGGGTAGCATTTCAATTGGATCTCTCGTCAAAATCACATTAACTACATCCTTCATAAACGAGAAATCTAAATTGAGTAAATGATGTGTCATATTCTTGAAAAACACAACAGATTTGTCATGATTTCCTAACATCATTTCAATCACTTTCTCTCCATCATTTTCCATTGAAGAAAGAATTTCTTCTGCTCCAGGATGATACTCATTTGCATTTGTATTACTTAAATAATGAGCATATAATGGTTCGTCAAAAACCAAAGTATCATTTCTTTGTGCAAATGAATACATTAAAGTTGTAGAAATATTTCGTGGTCCAGACCACAAGCAAATTCGAGTGATATTATCCCTTTCCATTTACTTCATTGTGGATTAATTGATCATATAAATCACTTAATTTATTGGTCATAGTATTCTCTCCGTTTCCAATAACTCTTCCATCAATTTTAGTAACAGGAGTTAAACCGCCAAATGTTCCAGTTACAAATGCTTCATCAGCACCATAAACATCAAAAAGTGAAAAGTTTTTTTCTTTACAGATAATATTATTTTCATTGGAAACCCTTATTACATTAGTTCTAGTAATTCCATTCATACAATATTGACCAGTTGAAGTCCAAACTTCATTATCTTTAATTATAAAAAAGTTTGTTGCATTACAAGTAGACACAAAGCCATGAATATCTAACATTAACGCTTCATCTGCACCTGCTTCAATTGCTTGAACCAGTGCTTGAACCTCATGAATTTTACTATGACAGTTTAATCTTGGGTCTAAATAATCTGGAGAACCTCTTCGAATTGTACTTGTAAACAAGGTAATTCCTTTTGATTTACTTTCTGCTGAAGGTTTTTTGTGTTCGGCAATAATTACAACATTAGGACCAGAAATAGTTAATCTTGGATCTTGTGATGGCGTTTTTTTAAATCCACGAGTCACCATTATTCTAACATGAACATTGTCATGCATGTCATTTTTATTGATAGTTTTCCAAATATTTTCAATCAATTCTTCTCGGCTAAAACCTAATTTCATTCCAATAGTTGCAGCGCCTTGCCATAACCTGTCTAGATGTAAATCTAAAAAAGCCAATACGCCATTATGAAGTCTTAATGCTTCCCAAACTCCGTCACCAACTAAATAACCACTATCAAAAACAGATATTTTTGCATCATTTCTTGCAAAAAATTCTCCGTTTATAAAAATTTGAATATCCTTATTTCTTGAATCTGCAATTGCGTTGTGTGTTCCGTGTACCATGATTTAATTTTACTTTATTGTATTGTTAAAAAGTTGTAAAGATATATATTGACTGTCGCTCTGCGACTAATCATACTTAGCATCAAACTTTCCATTCCATTTATCTTGTACTTTGAGTACTTGTTCTATTACATCTCTAGCACAACCTTTTCCACCATTTTTTTGTGAAACATATTTTGAAATATTTTGAATTTCAATAGCAGCATCTTTTGGGCAACAAGGCAAACCAACCAAATTCATCACAGGATAATCGGGAATATCATCTCCCATATATAGCACGTTATCAGGACTTAGGCTATATTTTTTTAGGATTTCTTGATATTGATCGATTTTATTATGAGCGCCTAGATAAATGTCTGTAATACCTAATTTGCTTAAGCGAGAGCGCACACCTTCGTTACTTCCTCCAGAAATTATGCAGACATTAAAACCAGCATCAACAGCTGTTTTAAGCGCATATCCATCTTTTATATTCATTTGACGAACCAATTCTCCGTTTTCAAAAACGGTTACCGTTCCGTCTGTTAATACACCATCAACATCAAAAATAAATGTAGAGATTTTCGGCATGAGTTCTTTATAACTTTTTTCCATTATTTGTGTGTTTTTAATATTGATGCACTTAGTAATTTATATATTTCTTTCTGATGATAAGACAGTTGCAAAAGTTGTTTTTCCATGACTTTAATATCATTTCTTTTTGCAGGTCCAGTTTGTGCATCTTTTGGAGAGAGTTTTGTAATCTTATTTGCAGTTTCTTTTATCAACGGATATAAAACTTCAAATGGAACTTTATTTTCTTTACATATTTCGTTTCCAATTTGATATAAGTGATTCGCAAAATTATTGACAAATACTGCACTTAAATGTAACTTTTCTCGTTGTTTAGAATCTATTTGATAAACTTTTTTAGAAATAGAAGATGCTAATTTTTCAAGTATAACTTCTCCGTTTTTAGTGTTTGATTCTATACAAATCGGAATTTTCTTAAACTTTACTTTAGTTCCTTTTGAAAATGTTTGCAATGGATAGAAGACGCCTTTATCAAAATCACCATTTAACACATTCATATTAACACTTCCAGAAGTATGAACAACTAATTTCCCTTTTAATTCAAGACCTTTAGAGAACTCTTCAATTGCATCATCTGTAATTGATATAATATAAATGTCTGCATTTTTTAGATTTTCAAGATCATCAGTAATTAAAGTTTTCTTTTTTAAATAATTAATATTTTCTGCATTTCTACTATATACTTGCACAACCTTCACATCTCTGGCTTTTAAAAAAGCACGAGTTAAATGAGTTGCTACATTTCCACTACCAAGAATAACTACTGAAATCATAAAGCGAAGATACTCAATAAATATAATTTTTATACTTCAAGTTTTCTTTTTTGTATTTTTGCTTAAATTTTAATAAGATAGATATGAAAAGAATGTTAATGTTACTTTGTATAATTTTAAGTATGGTTAGTTGTAAAAATGATAAAAATCAAAATAAAAAAATGGCAGATTTAGTGATACCAGAATTATCTGAAAATAAAGAGAATATTTACCAGTTTACTGTAAAAGATTTATCTGGAGACGATTTTAAATTTGCTGATTTAAAAGGGAAAAAAATCATGATTGTCAATACAGCATCTAAATGTGGATTAACGCCACAATATGAGCAATTGCAAACCATTTATGATAAGTATAAAGATCAAAACTTCACCATTGTTGGTTTTCCTGCTAATAATTTTATGAAGCAAGAACCTGGAACTGATTCTGAGATTGCAACATTTTGTGAGCAAAACTATGGTGTTACATTTCCTATGATGAGTAAAATTTCTGTAAAAGGAAAAGATATGCATGAAGTTTATAAGTTTTTGACTGATAAAACTAAAAATGGTCTTGAAGATTCTAAGGTCTCTTGGAATTTTCAAAAATTCTTACTGAATGAAACTGGCGAACTAGTTAAAGTAATATCTCCTAGAACATTGCCAACAGATACTTCAATTATAGATTGGATAGAAAATTAAAAATAAAAAAAATCCGTAAGAAAAATATATTCTTACGGATTTTTAGTTTGATTAAAACTGTAAATTTTTAACTACCACTATTCTAAAACAATTGCGTTTTGATTATTCTTCAGGGTTTTAATCTTTGGGGACAATATTTCATAATGTATTAATGAAGGAATTTGAGTTATTCTCAAATCAACATCTTCAAATTTATTATTATTAATTAGTAATATTGAAAGGTTGTTTAGGTTTGTAATTTCAATTGGTACAATTCCTTCAAAAGAATTGTTTCCTAAAGAAAGTTCTGTTAATTGAGTTAAATTACCAATTTCAACAGGAATTTCACCAATCATTTGATTATCAAACACGCTTAATATTTCTAATTGGCTCAGCAATGTAATCTCAGAAGGGATACTTCCGTTGATACTATTACTACTGAGATGTAGTGTTTTTAGGTTTTTTAATTTCCCAATAGTTGATGGGATTTCACCATTTATTCTATTGTTGAAAAGAGTCAACTCTATTAAATTTTCTAATTGTCCTATCTCAGAAGGTATAGCACCTTCAAGTCTATTCATAAATAAGATAATGTTTTCTAAAGATGAAATATTACCGATTGATTTCGGAATCTCTCCACTTATTTTATTTATTGATAAGTTTAAGACTTTTAAACTTGATAATTTTGATAAATCGTTTGGTAATTTTCCAGTAAGATTGTTTGAACTTAAATTAAGTTCAACAACGTTGTTGTCTATTATTGTTACACCATGCCAGTTTTCAGGGGATTGCTCTAAATTCCATTTTTGATTCCAATTCTCACCATTGGTAGAATTGTATAATGAAATTAATACATCTTTTTGAGATTCTGAAATAGTAGAAAATGATAATGTTGAACACGCTAGAAATAGCGGTAAAATAAGTTTTAAAGTTTTCATCGTAGTGGGAATTTGATTTATTAGCTACTTTATTACTTGACAAATATAGAATAAGAATTGGAATAACCAAACTTTTATTTATATATTTTTACCATTCATTCTATTTTTCGTGTAGTTTATTGCTTTTTCTTGCAATATTTTTATAACAAGGATTTTCACTACTTTTGTATTAATGAAAAATATAAAACTAGATATACTTGCAATTGGTGCACATCCAGATGATGTTGAATTAGGATGTGGTGCAACAATTGCTAAAGAAGTATCACTTGGAAAGAAGGTGGGAATTCTTGATTTAACAAGAGGAGAATTAGGAACACGTGGTTCAGCAGAAATTAGAGATACTGAAGCTTCAAATGCTGCTAAAATATTAAAAGTTACTATACGTGAAAATCTTGCTTTTGCAGATGGTTTTTTTACTAATGATAAAGAACATCAATTAGAGGTAATTAAAATATTGCGTAAATATCAACCAGAAATAGTGTTGTGTAATGCCGTTGATGATCGCCATATTGACCATGGCAAAGGAAGTAAATTGGTTTCTGATGCTTGTTTTTTATCAGGTTTAAGAAAGATTGAAACAGAATTGGACGGAGAAGAACAAGAAGCATGGCGACCAAAAATAGTATACCATTATATACAATGGAAAAACTTAGAACCAGATTTTGTAGTTGATGTCACAGGATTTATTGATGTAAAGATGGATGCAGTAAAAGCATATACATCACAGTTTTACGATCCTAAAAGCAACGAACCAATATCTCCAATAACAAGTAAAAACTTTATAGATAGTATAAAATATCGTGCCCAAGATTTAGGAAGACTCATTGGAACAGACTTCGCTGAAGGCTTTAATGTTGAGCGTTATGTAGCTGTTAAAAAACTAGATGATTTAATCTAATTTTTTTAAAAGAAACACTTGCTAAAAATAAGAAATAAGTTATCTTTGCGCTCGCAAGTTGCAAATGGTGGTTGTAGCTCAGTTGGTTAGAGTATCGGTTTGTGGTACCGAGTGTCGCGGGTTCGAGTCCCGTCTTCCACCCAAAAATACAAAGCCTTTCAGAAATGAAGGGCTTTTTTTGTGTTAAGAAATTAATATTTTTGATAGATTTTTTTTACTAGTTATTTTCTTCGAGGTCAGTAGGTGTAAGATTTTTTAATTTTCCAAGAAGTCTAATTCCTTCTTTATGGCTTATATTATTTATATAAAATTCTTTTTTCCCTTTTAAAGAGTTTATTTCAATAAAATATATTTCACCTAATTTAGCATTAATTTTATGGATGTTTGAGAAAGCATCCATTTGATAGGTTAGATTATTATTTGTGAAATGATCGATAATTAAATAATTCCCGCTATCAATATTATAATTTGTAGACTCGTTTTCAATTAATTGCACTTTTTTGAAAGAAGGAATAATATTTTTTTTCCATAAAACTATTACTCTAGATTTTTTCATATCAAGACCTTTAAAAACTTTAAATCTTGGGTCTGAAGAAATTATACTATCAAGATTATAATTATCACTTGCAATAGTGTCAAGATATCTATTTATATATTTTTCGTCAGTTATTTCATCATAACTTTTTTTCAAAGTAAATTTATCTTGATTTATTTTACTTTTTAATAATTTATGAGATAATTTTAAATTGTGTAATTTACTCTTGCTCTTTAGTATTAAACCTGAAGATATTAACTGCTCAAATGTTAATTCTTTC